>CAYHFB010000036.1:0-6452 GCA_964355695.1 uncultured candidatus Brocadiaceae bacterium | reverse complement strand
GATATTAACTTCAGTTGCACGGTTGATAAAGCCGGTACGGATTGGAAAGGTAACGTTGGGATGATTACTTCACTGATTCCGGGCATCACGATTCAACCGGGGCAAACCTATACCGTTGTTGTCGGCCCGCCGGTTATGTATAAATTTGTCATTAAGGAACTGCTCAATAGAGGCGTCGCTGACGACCATATCATTATCTCTCTGGAACGCCACATGAAATGCGGTTTGGGCAAATGCGGCCACTGCCAGATCGGTAAGTATTACTGTTGTCAGGACGGCCCGGTATTCAATTACGCCGCTATTAAAGATATAGAGGAGGCTTTGTAGATGAAGAAAAAGATGACCGTCGCCCCCAACGCGCCTAAATCTAAAAAACCGAAAGTCGCTTTCTTTGACTTTGCAGGCTGCGAAGGCTGCCAGTTGCAGGTCGCCAATATCGGGGAGGTGCTCTTAGAACTTCTCGGCAGTATTGAGGTCGTAGAGTTCCGCGAAGTCATGTCTGAAAAATGGAAAGGTACTTATGACGTCGCATTCATCGAAGGCAGTATTACCACTCTGGAAGCCGAAGACCGCATTAAAGAAATCCGCCGTCGCTCCGGCATATTGGTAGCCTACGGCTCCTGCGCCACGATCGGCGGCATTAACGGCATGAAAAACAATTATCCTCTGAAAGAT
The DNA here is from genome assembly GCA_964355695.1 of uncultured candidatus Brocadiaceae bacterium. Classification (GTDB taxonomy): domain Bacteria; phylum Planctomycetota; class Brocadiia; order Brocadiales; family Brocadiaceae; genus JACVXV01. The sequence goes on along the minus strand of CAYHFB010000036.1, from coordinate 5,777 downwards.
ATCCGTGGCTATGTTTATGGCGATAAGGCAAACTATTTCCCTATCATGGAGACTAAGCCGGTACACGCGGTCGTGCAAGTGGATTATTTCATTCATGGATGTCCGATCTATCCCCCGGAGCTTATCACCGTGATCAAGTCTATCCTGGCCGATATCCCGTATTCTCCACCAGACCACGCTGTCTGCGTGGAATGTAAGCTCAATGAAAATGTCTGCATGTATGAACGCGGCGTCGGCTGTCTGGGCCCGGTGACTCGCGCCGGCTGCAACTCCTGGTGCATCAATAACGGCAATATCTGTTATGGTTGCCGCGGTATGGTCAGCAATCCCAATGTCAATGGCGCAAAAGACGTACTTCAGAAATACAACGTCAATCCGGACCTCATCATGAAAAAGATGACTATGTACAACTCGTGCAGGGAAAATACCCATGTCAAAGCGTAATATCAATATCAACGTTGAATACCTAACTCGTGTCGAAGGACACGGCAACATTGTCGTTAACGTAAAAAAAGGCCAATTGGAAACGTGCCAGTTGCATATTATCGAAGCGCCGCGGTTCTTTGAAGGTATGTTACTTGGACGGTCAATTTTTGAGGCACAACACATCACCTCGCGCATCTGTGGGATATGTTCGTGTGGACACACCCTGGCTTCGATTGAGGCCGCCGAAGATGCTATCGGCTTCAAACCGTCTCCGCAAACAATTGAGTTGCGTAAGCTCATGCTCCACTTCGAACAACTGGACAGTCATATCCTGCATATCTATCTTCTGGTTGTGCCGGATCTGGTCGGTGCGCCTAGTTTTGTTCCCCTGATAGATTCGCATAACGAAGTTGTCCGCCGTGCGCTACGCATGAAAAAAATTGCGAACAATGTTTGCGACATCCTGGTCGGACGCCATGTCCATCCGATTTCCGCAATCGTCGGCGGTTTTACCAAGCTGCCCTCGGTCAAAAACCTGGAAACAATGCTCACGACACTCGAGGGTATGCAGCCCGACCTCAAGGCAACACTCGACCTGGCTAAAACGCTGAAGTTCCCCGACTTCACCCGCGAGACAGAATATGTCGCTCTGGTTTCTGACGACAACGGCTATCCCCTGCTCAGTGGAGACGTCGGCTCGACCGATGGCGTCCGGCTGTCCAAAAAAGAATATAAGAAGATCACCAATGAGTTTATCGTTCCTCATTCCTCCGGCAAACATTGCAAACTCAGCCGCGATTCTTATGCGGTTGGCGCACTGGCGCGATTCAACCTAAATGCGAAAAAGCTCCACCCCAAAGCGATCAAAGCCGCCGAAGCGCTTGGTCTGAAAGCGCCCTGCTATAACCCCTATCTCAATACGGTCGCTCAGCTTGTAGAGGTCGTGCACTGTTTAGAAGACTCAATCGATATCCTTTCCCGTCTGCTCAAAAATGGCGTCAATTACTCCGAGCAAATATTGGTCGGACTGAATGAAAAAGGGAATATCAAGGTACAGGCCGGAATCGGTGTGGGCGCGGTGGAAGTCCCCAGAGGAGTTTTGTTCCATCAGTATGAGGTCGATAAAAACGGCATTATCGTCAACGCAAACTGTATCATCCCGACCGGCCAGAACCTTAATAATATTGAACAAGACATGAAAAAGCTTGTTCCTGAAATTATGAATACAACCAAGGAGAACATTACGCTGAAACTGGAGATGCTCGTCCGCGCCTACGATCCCTGCATTTCCTGTTCCGCGCATTTCCTCAATGTCAGATTTGTTGATGCTTAAACTTACCGAACTCTTCGCCATTCCTAACACGGTGATACTGACAATCGGGAATACCCTGCGTGGAGATGACGCCGTAGGCCCGGCGATTGCAGCGGCCTTACAGGGATACCCCCGACTGGTCTTCAACGCAGGCGAACGTCCCGAAAGCGTAATAGACGATATTATTGCCGCAAAACCGGCGCAGTTGATCATCATTGACGCGGCAGACTTCAAGGGCGTCCCTGGTGAAATCCGGATCATACCGGGAGAACAGATACCGGACACGACGTTATCAACTCATCAGTTCCCTTTAAAGGTCATCGCCAAAATCATTGCCCAGGATACGGGAGCCAGGGTTCAATTTGTAGGCATACAATACCAGCAAATACAGCCAGGAGCCGCTATTTCAAAAAGCGTTCAATTAGCCGCGAAAAAACTGATCACTGCAATCAAAGGAGCTTAAACGTGCATGAACTTCACCTGGTAAACGATATCTTCAAGGACGTTCTGGCCAATGCCCAAAAGAATTCACTCACTACGGTTTCGAAAGTCGTCCTGCGAATCGGAGAATTCACCGAGATCAATCCTGGAATAATCCGTGAGACCTTTCAACGATTATCTCCCGGCACTATCGTCGAAAAAGCTGAGTTGGAAATTCAAAAATCGCCGGTACGCGAACTGCGCCTGGTCTCGATCGAAGGAGAATAGCTCGTGTGTTATGCAATCCCTGGCAAAATTGTCGATCTTAACGGAAAAACGGCCGTCATTGAATACTACGGTGAACGCCGTACAGCGCATAACGAGTTAAACGAACTTGCCGTTGGTAATTATGTGTACGCACAGGGCGGCTACGTGATAGACGTTCTGCCCGAGGCGGAGGCGCTCTCAATACTTGAGGCTTGGGCCGAGCTTTTCCAGGATTTAAAAAATGCCGACGTTCGGCTCTCGCGTCAGCCCGACGAAACCAGCAGCGACGTCCGCCTCACGAAGATACTCGATCGGGCAACTAACGAGCGCCCTCTGACCGTCGAAGAAATTGCTTACCTCCTGGACACTACGGACACCCGGTCGCAAAATCTACTTGATAAAACCGCAAACTTCCTTCGCCACAAACATCTTGGCAACTCCTGCTGTATCCATGGCATAATCGAGATATCCAATATCTGCCGACGCAACTGCGCTTACTGTGGGATATCCCTGCATAATACCGCAGCCACCCGTTATCGCATGGACCGCACTGAGATACTGGCTGCGGTGCATGAAGCCATCACGGTCTACGGGTTTAAAGCCCTGGTCTTACAGAGCGGCGAGTCGGACGCCTACTCTATCAGTGAGCTAGCCGATATTATCCGCACGATCAAATCAACTTATGCGGTGTTGATATTTATTAGTTTCGGCGAGATCGGCCTGGCTGGCCTTGGTAAACTTTACGACGCAGGCGCACGCGGTCTGCTCATGCGATTCGAAACCTCGAATCCCAACCTATACGAAAAACTCCATCCGGGCTATACCCTGGAAGCTCGTCTGCAACATCTCCGCCATGCTTACGGCTGCGGATATCTGATCCTGACGGGCAGTCTGATCGGCGTCCCCGGACAAACCACCAAAGACCTCGCCGCTGATATCCTGCTCGCGAAGGAACTACATGCCGAGATGTTCTCGTTCGGACCGTTCCTGGCTCATCCGGCTACGCCACTCAAATCCCGGCAACCGGTAAATGAAACACTCGTACTCAAAACGCTCGCTGCCGCGCGTCTGGCCGATCCGAAGCACGCGAAGATACTGGTTACTACCGGTTATGAAACCCTGACGCCAACCGCACGTGAACGAGGCTTAATGGCCGGCGCCAACTCGGTAATGCTCAATGTTACGCCCATGAAATACCGTTCGCTCTACTCGATATACCCAAACCGAGCGCATGAAAATGAAGAAATAGCCCGGCAAATCGAAACCACTCTCGCCCTGCTTAAGTCCCTGGGCAGAGCGCCGACGGATCTCGGAATATGAACTTCCATGCGTTGCTCCGCTTAATGGCAAAAATAGACACTCTGCTATAATTCGCTACTATGAAATACATAAACGAACAAATAATTAATGATATCATCAGTTCGCCGCCGCAAATCCCGGTCGAACAAATCTTAGCGAAAACAAAAAAGCTGCAACGGCTAACCCTCACAGAAACAGCCGTCCTGCTCGCTCAAAACGATCCTGCGATAATTCGAAAGATATATGCCGCGGCCGCGCATGTTAAGCAAGAGATATACGGTAAGCGAGTCGTCCTGTTTGCCCCATTGTATATCAGCAATATGTGCGCCAATAGTTGCCTGTATTGCGCGTTTCGAGCCGAAAACTCACAACTGGAGAGAACGTCACTCACTCCAGCCGGGATAACCAGGCAAACCGAACATCTTTTGTCGCGCGGGCACAAACGCATACTAATGGTCGCCGGCGAGGCGCCGCCAAAAGGCAAAAAACTCATCAGCTTCTATGAAGAATCGTTGCGTGCCATCTACGAGACCAGATACAAAGACCATGGGATACGTCGGGTAAATATCAATTGTGCTCCGCTGTCGGTTGAAGACTTCAAAATCCTCAAAAACAATAAGATCGGGACGTATCAATTATTTCAGGAGACGTATCATGACGCCACCTACCGCACGATGCACCCCAGAGGCCCGAAAAGTGATGCAGACAATCGCCTGTGCGCAATAGACCGTGCCTTCAAGGCGGGTATTGATGATGTCGGTATCGGGGTACTCTACGGACTGTATGATTATCGGTTTGAGACCCTGGCGCTCCTGATGCATATTGAAGCGATGGAGGCCAAGCATAAAGTTGGACCGCATACAATCTCCGTCCCGCGCATTGAACCGGCACACGGATCTGAGGTTGCCGGCGCGGTACCACACAAGGTCACTGATGAACAATTTAAAAAAATCGTCGCAATACTCCGGCTCGCCGTTCCCTACACCGGCGTCATCCTCTCGACCCGCGAAACACCAGAGATGCGCGACTTGTTGCTCGACTTGGGCGTCTCGCAAGTAAGCGCCGAATCCAACACGGCGCCTGGAGGTTATGGCTCGACAAAGCTCGACACAAGTAATTCGACGTCAAATCATGGGCAGTTTGCGACTGCGGACCATCGCACGCTCGACGAAGTCATCAAATCTCTGATGTACCGTGGCTATGTGCCGAGCTTCTGCACGGGCTGTTATCGTAGCGGCCGCACCGGCGAAGCATTTATGGATATGGCCAAGCCTGGAATTATCAAGGGGAAATGCGGAATAAACGCGCTCATCACGCTCAAGGAGTATCTTGACGACTTTGCTCCAGCCCAAATCCAACAACAAGGCTACGCTTATATCCAAAAAATGACGGATTCGCTTAGCCCTGCCGATCAAAAAACGTTGACCCATCTATTCGACAAGATCGCTACTGGAGTCAGAGATCTCTATATTTAATCCATCGACACGCCGGTGTTGGCGGCCATTATTGAGGACTCTGTTGAAAAACCCTTATAATTGAAAACAGAAGGGCACAGTCATTTTTGGTTTTTCCCTTTTATCTGTTTAGCGTTGCGTACGCGTCTGTTTCGGAAACGTATACAGGGGTTTCCTGGTGACTGGCTGCACTTGCATTTGAGAGTTGGCACGATAAATCAATGTATTCCTATGCGGCAAAAAGGCGTAAATCGCTAATATTACCGGTAGTTTTTTCCGTTACGGTTCAAAATATTCTTCCAATATGCTATTTTATTCTATTTCGGCGCCTGTTTCCTTACCATTCCTCACTCTTACCTGCCGTTCAACTTCGCAATCAACATCGGTATCCCAATTACGGTCGTCATTCTTGCTCTATTGAAACACGTTGATAAGGTGGAAAGCCCTGCGTTAACCCTTTCCCTGCCGCACAACTTAAATTGACCGGCTCCCCAATTGCGTTTGACGTGTTCGAAAGGCAGTGCCGCTTTTCCTTTCCGCAATTTATATTTGTTTTCTGCTTCCGGTAATAGTAAGCCTTATGTCTCTTGCCTCCGCGG
>CAYHFB010000035.1:0-15393 GCA_964355695.1 uncultured candidatus Brocadiaceae bacterium | reverse complement strand
CATTTAGCATGAGAAACAGTACAGCACACAAATAAGGCAAAACCGCGAACCATTAAAGTCTGTAAGCTACCGATAAAAACCGCAAAAGCCCCGTGAGGAGCGGTATATAGGGTGAGTGAACAATATATCGCGTCCCCTGGAGGACGCATTCCCCATTTTCCGTTTTGGACTGTTTGGCGTTTTATTGGAGTGCAATAACCGTGCTACTGCTGGCATTGACACGGTCAATGCACTCCATATAGTCTGCGAAATCTGTGGTTCTCAATGTTTTTAATCGACCTAAAAACCGTCCTTGTTAGCACTGAGCTTCTTTTCAATAGCCGATATCTTCGCCTCAACCTTGCTGATGCGCTTCGAAACGTCCTGATACACGATGTATCCTAAAACAAGCATAATCGCCGTATACACAATGATGAGGTAGTTGGAAAATCTACCCGGTGAAATGGCGTTCTCCTTGCGGGGTATTTCCGCCACAGGCCTGCCCATCATGGGAGAGATAGACCTGGGCGCGTATGATGTTTCCGGGAATACGGGCTCCGTGGACTGCCTTGCCTCTTGTGGCGCTACCTCGCCCAACGGCGCCGGTTTTTCGTAGAGACGTCCGATGGATAACCGTGGCTTTGCCGCAGGGGTTTCTACAACGCCGGCCATTCTGTCCGGGGCCGTGGGAATTGGTGACTGCGGCGCTTTTATCTCCGGCGCCGGCCTTGCCTCCATGCGTACTTCTTCTGCGCGTGGGGTCGGTTTTTCCCTTTCCGGTGTTGGTTTTTCATGGAGACGTCCAATTACAACCTTTGGCTTAGGCGCGGACGCCGCATGGTCTGCGTTACTCGTCATCCTGCCGAGGGTTTGAGGCGATTTGGTAACATCGGCCGGCGTCTCCGAACGCTTAAATGGCCCCGGTACATTTGTTTGTTGCGCGTTTTTATCACCCTGCGGGTTTGCCGTAACCTGGGGGTCCAGCAAAGGCGACCGCCTATGCTCATTCGGCGACCGCGGTCGGCTCAGCGGGTCGGACCCAAGTGCATTCTCTTTTCCCATACATCCTCCTTTTATTATAATACTATTGGCACAACTATGGCCAATGTGCGGTAATAATTTACAGGCTTTTGGTTAGTCTAAGGCTTTGCCGTGTTACACGCCTCTCTCAATTTCTCTGCAATGAACGGTTGCCAACCTTCCTATTGCTTATCTTCTACCACCGGAGCAACAACCGCCTCCTGAGCAATAACTTCCTTTGCAAGCAACATATAGTCTTCCGCGCCGTGAGAGTCGGGCGCATAAGTAATAGCCGGCTTGCCGTGGCTGGGGGACTCTGCAAGCTTCACATTCTTCCTCACCATCGTGTTGAATACCTTATCCCCGAAGTGTTCCTTTATTTTGTCCACTACTTCCTGGCAAAGGCGCGTGCGGCTCGTATACATACACAGGACAATTCCGGTAATCTCCAAACGATGGTTTAGTCTTTTCTTGACTATCTCGAAGGTGTCTAATAGCTTGCTTACCCCCTGCAACGCGAAGAACTCGGCCTGCACGGGAATAAAAAGCTCATCCACTAACGTCAGGACGTTCAGGGTCAGCAAACCCAGGGATGGCGGGCAATCAACAAGCACGTAGTCATATTGTTTTACGGTATCCCCAACGTATTCCTTTAACACCGTTTCCCGCCCGACGATCCCAACGAGCTCGATTTCTGCCCCGGAGAGGTCAATATTGGCGGGTATAATATCCAATCCGGGAATCTTTGTGGGAACAAGCACGTCCGACGTCGGAGCGGTATTCATGAGGATATTGTAAACGGAATGCTTTGTGGTATGAATATCTACTCCCAGGTGAACACTCAAATTGGCTTGAGGGTCCATGTCGATTACCAATACCTTTTTCCCCAGTAGTGCAAGACTGGCGCCTAAATTTGCCGTAGTAGTAGTTTTGCCTACACCACCCTTCTGGTTGAGCAATGCAATGCTTCTCATTAAGCACATCCTCCATTAAAGGTAAGCATCATATTTATACGCATGTTCCGATAGGTTGCATCCGGTATGAATATCTTGTATGCCCCATTAAACACATAAATAAAAGTTCCACAAAAAAGTTTAGCATGTATCGTTAAAAATTCAAGCTATAAATTACGTTGCACGGCCATTACTGCCTTTCATAATGGCCTCAATATCGGTATATTTTTTTGCTATAGCCTCTTCGTTTTGCTTTAAGGTATAAATGCGGCTGAGTACCTTTGACAGCAAATCGGTAATGATAATAGCCTGTTCCCTGGCGATCTTCAACAGGGGTTTTTGTATCAGAGGGGTTTTTTTTACGGCATCCCAGAGGATATGAGCATCGACGCCAAACTGGGATGCAATATCATAGACGCTGAACTTTGAACGCAAGGGATTGGAAATGGCCACACAATGTGCGCCAATAACCGTATCTTCACCCAAACAGATCGGAAGCGCAAGGAGCATTAGCCCACCCGGACAAGTGTCTTCAAAGGGCTTCTTGTAGCACATAGCGCTTTTTGCCAGCTCCCGGCTATAGGAACGACAGCGGTCTTTGTGTTCGCTGACGAAATTCAGCACCTTGCAAAATGGCGAGTAATTAATCTCACTGGCAATTTCTCCTTCCACATCATAAACAATGTCATGACTACAGAGAATGCCCATGAGATAGGTTTGAATCTGAGAAGTGATTTCCCTTTCAAGGTCAATCTTTAATTGCTTGATTTGTTCCATGTTGTTTAAAACGCAAAATACGGTTGCCTGAGCCTGCGACCCGGTGCGTATGGTAACGCATTTTGTCTGTACAAAACACCAAAAACTATATTAAGAGCGTTCCATTTTGAAACGCGGTATCAACGTGCGGAGCAAACACTATACACGAATCAAAATACATTTGCAATAAAACTTATGAAAATCAACCGTTATTGCCAATTGCAGCGCACGGTTATTTTTGATAAGATGTCTTGACCTATGATACGTACATCCATAATTATCCCCACCTATAATCGCGGAAAACTGCTGTGCGACACCATCAGCCGTCTTGCCGAATCATTACCGGCAGACGCAGAGGTTATCGTGGTAGACCAGAGCGACGACGTTTATCCCGGCCTTATGGAAATCATAAGAAACCACAACTTCCGGTTGCGCTATTATAAGATATTTATAAAGGGACTGCCCCATGCAAGGAACTACGGCCTGGAGCGGGCGCTTGGTGAAATCGTTATTTTCTGCGACGACGACGTCATTCCCGGCAACGGCTTCATAGAAAATCACCTTCGAAACTATCACGATAAAGAGATTGGCGGTGTCGGCGGACGCATCTTGCTAACGGGCAGGGATGGGTTGACAAATCCGCCATCAACGTACCGTCGTTTTCCGGCAGGCGAAACGCGGCGAAGGGAAAAGGAAGATGGGAAATCGCACCGGAACGTGACAATTGGACGGGTTCGATGGTGGGATGCACACCTTACCGACAACTTTGACGCAACGGTGCGGGGATACATCGACCATGCACAGGGGTGCAATATGTCATTCCGAAAAGAGGCTATTATGAAGGCGGGCAGGTTTGATGAACGGTTTGGGGGAAGCGCGCATTTGGAAGAAACGGATGTGTGCCTCCGTGTTCGCAAGGCCGGCTACCGGCTAATCTTCGACCCAGAGGCGGCGCTCGTCCACTTAAAGGGCAACAAGGGGGGGTGCCGCGCGGAAAATTATCAACAATGGTTTTACTGGTACGGACACAACAGCATGCTCTTTTTCTTGAAAAACTTCAACCACCGTGTCCACCCCGTATTTATTGCATCACAGTTCCTACGCCTAATCCTCTCCGCCTGCAAAAGGCGCAATCCCCTTATAGTTTTCTGGGGCATACGCGGCTATTGGAAAGGTCTGAAGACGTATAAGGCAGGGGTTCGTCCCCTGCCTGGCCGGCCATAAAGGCCGGTGCTGCACAAAAACCGTCGTGTAGCGCAGGCATCCTGCCTGCTGTTTTTTGCTGCCAGTCAAGCGCGATACCAGTATCCTGCCGGTCGTTTGCTGTTATGCCCATTTCGGCAGGCTGGAAGCCTGCGCTACGGGGTTAATCTATCGGCAGCGCAATCACAAAGGTTGCGCCCTTCCCTACTTCGCTGTCAGCGGAGATGCTCCCATTGTGCTGGTTAACGATGCTGTATGCAATGGACAGACCCAGCCCCCTCTCTTTGTTTTTTTTGTAATCCGTTGCTGAGAAAAAGGGTTCGAATATCTTTGAGAGGTATTCCCTGGGTATGCCGGGGCCGGTGTCCGATATCGTGATCTTTACCGATTCGCCTTGCTTCTCGGTTCGCACCGTCAAACGTCTCTCGGTATTTGTCTCCGCCATGGAGGCGCATGCGTTCTCAATGATGTTTGTGAAGACACGGCGCATCTGATTCTTGTCCGCGCAGATAATGGGCAGTTGCTCATCCAGGTATTTGGAGAAACCGATGTTCGCGTACTCGAATTGGCTCGTCTTCGGTACGGTGATCTCCTCGATGATTTCGTTTACGTTGAGCGGCTCTTTTGAGAGGGTGTAGTTACCCGTCAGAGTCAGCAGACTTTTTACGACGGCCTGTATCTGCTCGGATTCCTTTTGTATCCGGCCTAAATGCTTTTTCGTCTTCTCACTAACCGCCTGGTCGCCTAAAACCAGTTCCGTGCAAAGTTGAATGCCCGCAAGGGGATTGTTTAACTCGTGGGCAGCGCCCGCCACCAGGTTTTTTGCCGCGTGCAGCCTTTCAGACTTTACGTTCTGCCCCTGCAACAGATTATCACGGGTAACGTCGCGCATGGTAATGACGATGCCGACAGGCTCGTGAGCATCCACACCGGACGTAGCGGACGCTGTCACGATAAATTGTTTCTTGTCATTCCCAACGGCGTTCATTTTCAGAGAAACATACCCCTGCTTATTGGCGGACATTTCACGGCATATCTCTTCCAGGTGGATAGCGTTGATGCTGGCGATAGCGCCTCCGTTCGTCCGTTTGGCGCCCAACAATTGCAACGCCTCTTCTCCCGCCTTGTTTATCAGGACGACCTTGCGCTTTGAATCCAGGAGCAACGCGCCGTCAACCATGCCATCCACCAGGGAACGGCATTGTGATTCCGACGCGGCCAAACGGATGCTTAAGCCGCTGACACTGCATTTATAAACCTGAAGCAGGAGGGCTTCCGGTGAAAAGGGTGCGCGGATGATGCCATCGGCGTTTACGGATGCTGCGCGTTGCAGCGTTGCGTCCGTCGCGGGCGCGTCTGTCAGCAAAACAGCGGGCAGGCCTTCACCGTGGCCGCCGGCGCCATCTTTTAGAGCCTTACACAATTGAAAACCGTCCACAGGGAAGAGATTCACGTCCAGAATGACCAGGCCGGGTTTTTCACGCACGGCGCATGATAACACCTCATCGCTGCCGGTTACTGCCGTTACGCCGGCAAACCCATTCTCTTTCAGGCAATTGGCGATGTTTTCGCCCATTTCACGCTTAACCGTTGCAATTAATATTCTCATATTTATCATAGTAAGTCCTATTTTCTCTACCGTTATTCAAACAAGTCTGAAACACATTCCCTTAAGCCATTTAAACCGAAAGCCGCCGGTCTCACCATCAAGCAACCAGCATGCTACTATTTTTCCTTGAAACTAAAATAGAAAAGCGATACACTTATCACCAAACTGATTGACGAAACTGCCGGTCAGTAAGATATGCGTCAAAAGTCGAGCCAAATTCTTGTTCATCCCCTTGGAGGAGCTTAAAGATGTCAGACCATTTTCAAAAAAAGGAAGTCGAAGAAAAACACAAGGCGGTAATCTCATCAACAAAATGCCCCAACTGCAGCGGTGAGGCAATATCCGTGGTCGTCAAGGCGTTAAAAGGCCCCGTAATGGTTGGCTGTTTTCGCTGTGGTTACAGCGACGTTATCACGTGGATTGAGAAACAGGCGCTTGACGCCCTTAAGAATGCAAAGATGTTCAATCAGGTCTGGAAAGAGGGCAAATCAATAGAAATAGTCCTCAATTAAGAGGACGCTTTAGTATTTAATCACCGAGAAGATATCATATTTGCTTAATGCGTTCTTTCCGTTAAGAAACGCCAGTTCAATTAAGAAGGCGCATCCCACAATGTTTCCACCGAGGGATTCGACCATTTTGCAGCAGGCCGCCATGGTGCCGCCTGTCGCAAGCAAATCATCCACCATAAGCACGTTTTGCCCCTTTTTTATACCGTCCTTATGCATTTCCAGGGTATCGGTGCCATATTCGAGTGCATAACTTTCGCTAATCTTCTTGTAAGGCAGCTTGCCTGGCTTCCTGACGGGGACAAACCCTGCGCCAAGGTTAAACGCAACGGTAGGCGCTAAAATAAAACCACGCGCCTCTGCCCCAACGACAACATCAATCTTCTTGCCTTTGTAATGCTGTGAAATCGCTTCCACGGCGGTTCTTAGCCCCTTCGGGTCTTGCAACAAGGGTGTAATATCTTTAAAAATAATTCCCTTTTTAGGGAAATCCGGCACATCACGGATAAGTTTTTTTAAGTTTTCCATATATCTTTATTCCTCTTTCGTAACAAGGTGATGTAATTTCAAAATAGCCTCTTTTTCTATCTGCCGCACACGCTCGTTGCTGATATGCAGTTGCTTCCCGACTTCATCCAGGGTTTTTGGATCACCATCGCTGAGCCCAAACCGCATTTTCAGCACCGTGGCCTGCCGTTCATCAATAATCTCCAGGAGGTGTTTTACCATTTCCCTGTCGTGCGCCTCGTCAAACGCCTCTTCGGGAAGGGGTGTTTTCGTATCCGGCATCGCCTTACCCAGTTCCCAAATGAGGTCGGAACCCGTAACGCCACTTTTTTCCAGCGAACCCGTCGATCGTATGGCGTGTTCGATGTGTTCCACTTTTTTTGCGGTGATGTCCATTTGCGCGGCAATTTCGTTCGATTCCGGTGTTCTTTCAAGTTTGTCGAACAAATAGGTGGACGTTGCTTTCAGTTTTGATATTTTTTCGACAATGTAGGATGGGATGCGGATTGTTTTTGATTTGTCGGTTAAAGCACGGCGGATTGCCTGCTTGATCCACCACGTAGCGTAGGTGCTGAATTTGTATCCCGTTGAGGGATCAAACCCGCTTACCGAGCGGATCAGGCCAAGATTTCCCTCTTCTATCAAATCCAGAAACGAAAGCCCACTATGCACATACGCCTTTGCGATACTGACTACCAATCGCAGATTAGAGCGTATCAGCTTTTCCCTTGCCTCTTTATCACCGGCTACCACCTGCCGGGTAACTGTTTTTTCCTCTTCAGGAGACAACAGCGGAATTTGATAAATCTCTTTTAGGTATAACTGTAATGCAGATTCCATACGCCCCTCGCACTTCTGAAAGAGTTGATCGGGGAAGGGCAACGGCAAACACAACCCTTTTTCCCCCTACGCGGTTAAGATAGGTATGCATAACGAACAGAAATCTATTGACCTGGTTTACGCCACCTCGTTTTCCCGTTGAAAGCGAGTGACCGTTGCGAAGCGATTATTTCTATGGTTTCCGTACTGAACTATTACAATGAAGGCGCGGACAAACATGGTTTATCCGCGCCCCCAAAATACTTACCTTAACATTGATACCGTCTCACCCTCATGAACAGAGGGGAAACATGCAATATGAACAGCGATGAAACTGCCGCCCCATTTTAACTCGTTATTGTGGAATCTGCTGCCTCTACGACTGCTGCTGCCGACGCTGCTACTGCTGCTGCTGCCGCGGCCGCAATCGCTGCCGCTTCATTGCTGCGAGCTGCTCTTAAATCAGCCTCCGTTATTTTCCTGAGACTAAGCCCAATCTTCCTTGCTTCCGGCTCAATGCGAATAACACGCACTTCCAAATCATCACCGATGTTAACGACGTCAGCAGGGTTGGTTACCTTCTCAGCCGAGAATTCAGAGACGTGTAACAGCCCCTCAATGCCTTTGCCAAGTTCCAGGAATGCGCCAAAGTTGGTTAACTTCGTCACCTTGCCCTTAACGATGTCGTTTACCTTAAACTTATCAGGAATTTCCTTCGTCCATGGGTCATCAGAAAGCTGCTTGAGACCCAGCGCAACCCTCTTCTTCTCACGGTCTACAGAAAGCACCAATGCCTCAATCTTGTCACCCTTCTTCACAATTTCTGAAGGATGTCCAACCTTCTTCGCCCATGACATATCGGAGATGTGAAGCAATCCGTCAACGCCTTCCTCAATTTCAATGAATGCGCCGTAATTCGTAAGATTGCGCACGCGTCCCTTCACCTTCGTCCCCGCCGGATACTTCTCTTCTATGATGGTCCACGGATTAACCTCCGTCTGCTTCATACTGAGGGATATTTCTTCCTTTTCCCTGTCAATCTTAAGCACCACCACTTCCACCATGTCTCCAATAGCAACCATCTCGGATGGATGATTAATACGACGTGTCCACGACATTTCAGAAATATGCACAAGGCCTTCAATACCCGTCTCTAACTTAACAAACGCACCGTAGGACATGATATTAACCACCTGTCCCTTAACCCGGGTACCGACAGGATATTTCCCTTCGATGTTCACCCAAGGATTTTCGGATTTCTGTTTCAATCCCAGTGCAACCTTTTCCTTTTCCTTGTCGATATCAAGAATCTTTACCTCAACTTCATCATCAATAGCAAGGACTTCCGACGGATGGCTTATCCTGCCCCAGCTCATATCGGTGATGTGCAGGAGTCCGTCCAGACCGCCCAGGTCTATAAATGCGCCGAAGTCGGCAATGTTCTTTACAACGCCCTTTCTGAGCTGGCCTATTTCGATCTCTGACATCAACTCCTTCTTCTTCTTATCGCGTTCTTCTTCGATGAGTTTTCTTCTGGAGACGACGATATTTTGGCGAGACTCATCAATTTTCAGAATCTTGCACGTCACTTCCCTGCCGATGTACTGCGCGATATCCCCTGGTGGTTTCACATCGATCTGTGACGCCGGTAAGAATATAGGCACACCCATATCCACCAACAAACCGCCCTTGATTTTTCTTGTGACACGCCCCGTGATAATATCGCCTTCTTTATATTTTTCGATAACTCTTTCCCAGCCACGTATGCGGTCTGCCTTACGCTTGGAAAGTTTGATAAGCCCGGAATCGTCTTCGACGGCTTCCAGCAATACCTCAATCTCTTCACCCAGGTTTATTTCGGAAGGGTGGTCAAATTCAAACTTGGGAATCATACCCTCGGATTTGTAACCGCAGTCAATGATAACATTGTCTCCAAGAATCCTTAAAACACGCCCTTTCAGCACGGTGCCGACCTCGAAATTCTGCACAGAGGTAAGGTACGTGGAGTCAATCTTAGCCTGGGTATTTTCTTCGGCCATAATGGCCGCAACTTCCCTTTCAACGTCTTCCAGATTTACATTATATTCTTTTAAAATATCACGATACATCATTTGATAAATTCTCCGAAATAAACTTTACTAAACAATAAAAAAGTCCAATGAAATAAAATACATCTACAGAATGGCGCCGATTACCTTACGTTTTACAACGCCACTTTAATCTCTCTCATGATCCTATTGAACAACCCTTCAATAGTTAACTTTGTCGTATCAATGTAAGCAGCATCAGGGCTCATCGTTAATGGCGAACTGCTCCTGGTTGAGTCGCGCCTGTCCCGGATTTCCATATCATCCACTACGCCCTCATAAGAAACCTTTTTACCCGACGCCTGAAGCTCACCAAAACGCCTTCGTGCGCGCTCTTCAATATCGGCGTCTAAAAAAAACTTCTTTTCCGCCCCGGGAAACACAACCGTTCCCATATCCCGTCCTTCGGCTACCACGTTGCCTTCAGATGCGAATTTTTGCTGGAGCGTTACCATACGCCGCCTGACCCCGGCGGCACCGGATATGTGATGGACATTATTAGTCACCGCAGGAGACCTGATTTCCTGTGCAACATCTACACCGTCCACTGATATCCTGGCATTTTCACCGCTACCCTGAAAAGCAATCAATGTTTTGTCCATAAGATTGCACAAATCCTCCTCGCTCTCCAAGTTTACCCCAGTTTGCATGGCCTTCCAGGTTAGCGCCCTGTACATTGCACCCGTATCGAGATACGTAAAACCCAGGTGCTTTGCAAGCATTTTTGCAACCGAGCTCTTTCCTGACCCCGCTGGCCCATCAATCGCTATTATCAAAATAAATCTCCACAACATTTATGAATACACAGTGTTAATAGCGGCTGTTTAAACTGTGTCGCAAAGTGTAAAATATACTAAAAACGGAGTTTTATTTCAAGTGTTATTTCATAACTACTCTGTAGTATAGCCTTTATGTAGTGTGTGCTTGTCCTCAAAAGTCGATTTTCCTGCAAGAGATTTTGTTTTGACAAGCGAGAACTCTTGTCTTACCGTCAGAGTCGGTTAGGCGTCCCTGTTTTCTCATCGTGATAATGGACGAGTAGCGGTTATGGACATACCCCTTTCCCTTGCCAGGGATTTCACCCATAATTTGAATTTTCCATTTATTTGAAGGGAAGCGG
This sequence comes from uncultured candidatus Brocadiaceae bacterium, assembly GCA_964355695.1. Taxonomy (GTDB): domain Bacteria; phylum Planctomycetota; class Brocadiia; order Brocadiales; family Brocadiaceae; genus JACVXV01. Next base: position 4,831 of record CAYHFB010000035.1, on the reverse strand, counting down.
CAGCGTAGCCGTGCGGGCTGAGTTCTGCCATCAGCAAGGCGACTGCCTGAAAGGAACACAAATGGTATTGGCCGGGGTGCTTTCTGAGGTGGTATTCAGAAGGCGGCGTTATTTTGAGTCCGATTTTTTTTACCGGCAGGAGCAACGGTTTGTGAAGCCATCGCCGCGCGTTTTTCCAACTGGTGTCCAGGACAAAGATGTTTAAAGGCTTCCCCGTTACTTCCACCATGGTTTGCCCATAGCAGACAGGCGGCGTTGGGAAGAGAATTACCGGAGTGTAATCGGTTCTCCTGATTTCCGAATTAACCTCTTCTTCCCATCCCTTTTCTCCCATATAAACCGGAGAAACGTTTTTCAGCATCCACCGAAGCACTCTTCCCGTGTTGGATATAATACGCTCTTCTCTTTTACTGGTTAACAGGGTTATTTTATGTTCCACCCAGAAAGCCGGCATATCGCGGCAAACGCAGTCCCGGACGGCTAACCGGCACTGAATACATCTTTCCTGGCTTGATTTGTTCATTTTTGATTTACTCTGATTGGGTTTTTTAATACGGAAAACAAAACGGACTTTCAGACCTAACGTTGAATTTCCTATACGCCGAACATAGGATGGTCCATAAAGCCCGTTAAGGCCAGCCCGCCTCCGGAGTGGATCAGGAGTATGTTTCCTTTGAGCGCCTGGTCACGGATTGCTTGCCTTGCCGTAAGAAACAGTTTTGCAGAATATACAGGGTCCGTGAGGATGCCGGATTCTCGTGCAATTTGCCGGATTTCCGTGAAAACAGTCTTATTGGCGCTGCCAAACGATCTGGCGGTTGCAGGGTAGTATTTACGGTAGTCAGGCAATAAACTAAGGGGAACGCCAAGAAAATCCCTGGCGTATTGAACAACCCGCAATAGCCCCAATTGGAACTCCTCATAAGAACCTGCAAGCACCACAACGTGGAAGAACGCCTTCATATCAAGTGCGGCGGCGACGGCCAGGAGTGACTGTGCAATCATCCCCGTACCGGCGTCTATAAAAATATGGTCGAAACGGACGCCCGCTTCCCTCTCATTGCGGAGTATGTCAAGCGGCAGGCTTAAAGAGCCGGGCAGCGCCAGCCGGTGGTGCGCACCTTCAGGAAGCACAAAGGTCTTTATCCCACGTAACGTTCTTTCCGCTGCGTAGGCGTTGGCGAAATCTTCACAACGCCCCCACTGCGCGCGTGAAAACCAGTGGATATCACTATCATCAACAAACAACGAAAGCATCTTTAAATTCCCCTGTTTTCGGGTTGGCGGACCGAGGAGAAAGGGGGTTATCCTGATACGGTTTTCCGTCAAGGTCTGTGCCGCCGACAGAACGTTGTTTGAATTTGCCCCGCCAATTACCACTACCTCCTCAATCTCCTGTTGTTTTAAAAAAGGGATTATTGACGCGTGCTTGCGCAGCTTGGTTCCCGACACGCCAAAGCTCAACTCGTCGTCCCGTTTGACCCATATATCGGAACGTCCAAACCATCGCAAGCGATGAACCCGGCTCTGAAGACAAAAGGCCTCCGCCTCGTCCAACCGGCAGGCGTCTGCAACCTTTCTATACATTTCGTTTTCTTGAAGCATATTCGTTCGCCTGATATTAATTAAGAGGAATTTGTAACTACGCAGGTGTTTAGACTGAAGGCTGAAGGTTAAAGGCCTTCACCAGCCAGAAATTTTGCGTAATCACACAGGACTTAGCCTTCAGCCTGAGTAGCTACGGAAAATCCATCGTTATCATCATAACAAAAAACCCTGATTTAACATCGCTGAATTTTATCTGCTGCATTTCCACTCATGGCACAAGCACCCTGCATAACCCACCTTGTCTAACGTAACTACTGAAATCGCTTAAGCTTTTTGCTTGATATCGTTATGTCACCATTGATATAGTGGAAAACCATGAAGATACGGTTCAAGATATGGTTAGAGTAAAATGGCGTTGTGGCGTTTGCCGAAGGGCGGAAGATGCTGCTTGCGTCTGTTGATCGGTTGGGTTCGATCAACGCGGCGGCAAAGGAATTGGGCATGTCCTACCGGGCTGCCTGGGGAAAGATAAAGGCCACTGAAAAGGCGCTGGGGCTGAAGCTCCTTGAGGTTGTAACGGGTGGAAAAGGCGGGGGGGGAGGCTCTACCTTAGCAAATGACGCCAGGGAACTGGTGGAGAAGTACAAGAAGTATAACGTCTGGATGGACGCTTTAATGCAAAAAGAATTCAAACGCATTTTCGGAAAAAACTGAAGCATTTTTTACGTAAGGCAAGGCTTCAGCCTTGCAACTTTTGAACACGCACCAGGGGTTGCAACCCCAAAGGGCCGTCCTACCACCGCTTTGGATTTCCTGTACGTGCATGTAGGGTGGATTAAGTGAGGCGTATCCACCAAATAATGATTTTTCCGATTACCCGTTACGTGCGTCGGCAGAACGTAAAAGCTCAGCGGGTGAGCGATAGCGAAGCTCCGCTGGAGCGTTGGGTTAGACTTGGCTGTTTAATCTGCGTATCGGCTTCAATAGGCTGAGTATCGAATAAGTCATGTTGGATAGACTTTATTGATTTAATTCTTTTGAATAAACCAATTTTGATATCTGCATTTTTAAGCGATGCCTCGCTCATAAACTTGATTAGCTTTTCGATGTCTTGAACGTTTTTTATAGTAAGAAATTGTTTAGCATTGCTTACGTATACGACGGCGGCTTTATTTTTTTCTACAAGTTCAATTGCATTACTCAAGGTACCCGTGCTACTACCATCCCAAATCATAAAGCCATAATCACAGTCCGCTGCCATTGCCTTGTCTTTAACCGTGAAAAACTGCCGAGTTCCAGGCTTGTAGGAAGTCTCAACCTTTTTTGTATCCCAATGTCCTAGATTGTTTCTAGGCTTCTCCCCAGAGCAATAAACGACAACAGAACGAACTTCATTTGATTTTAAATATTCTTGAACGGAACTATCAACACCACTTGCATCACCAACAATTACTCCTAAGTTCGATGAGATAATATTTTTTAGCCGCTCAACGACTTTAGAATCAAGTTTTTTGATATTGATTGAGCCAGATATGAAAACATTTTTCATGGGCTTGCCCTCGTTATTGTTGCAACAAAAATTTTACTGATCCTGGTGTACTGTTTTAACATCACTGTCGCTGCTTCAAGTGACGACCCGGTATCATACAAGTCATCCACAATTAGCACGTTATATTGACCATCAGCCAATGCGTCATTTACCTTAAAAGCAGAACATAGTGCTTTAATTCGTTCTTCTTTCAATGGGATATTTTTCATTTGATCCGTGCTGGATGTTTTTGCCAGCAAGTTCTCATTATAGGGAACATTCATCAGCGCCGCAACCTGTTTTGCAATTTCTTTTACCGGTTGGAAATCTCTTTGCTTAGAGGGTGGCATTGGTATGATAAGTGATGCGCTTTGAAAATGGTTGCCAAGCAAATCCACTATTTGTTTTGCAAGTATGGTCACTTTATTGCGATCAGAATTGTATTTGAGTTGATACAAAGCCTCACCAATTTCTGTTCGCGTTGTATTATATGTGGGATGTCCATATTCGTTGTATCCCGTAAAAGTGCTGCTAATGGTGTGCTTGTCGAGTGAGTAGCCAATATCCCATTTGCCAAATATTTTTTGCATGTTCACTTGCATAAGTTTCTCGTTCGTTTTGGTGACAAAGTCTAACGATGTTGTTATCAAGTTTCCTCTACTCTGAGAAATATTATAGCATAAATCAAGGGGGAATTATCACAAATGTTGACGTACAATATTGTCGCACCTATAATTCTAACGTGTTAACATTACAAATTGAGTGATAACAAGAAAACAGGATAAATACTCATGCTCAATATCCCTACCGTTTTATTCGCTAAATTATAGCATACTGTTGAACAAAATATCCGGTTTCCGTTCATAATAATTGCAAGAACAGGTTGAGATATTACCTTAATTTCTTCCATGAAAACTGTCATGGGTATGCTTAAACATTTCATGATCAAATTGCATGAAAAACATCAATCTCCTGCGATGCAAGAGGCGTTATCACAGGCAGTCACGTAGGTTGGATTAAACGCAAGTGAAACCCAACATTGACCTTTCGTGGCATTCAAAAAAGTTGGGTTTCGTTTCCAGACTGAGCCAAATGAACTTTTTTATTCTAAAAGTGGGGGAGAACCCTTAAATATTGCCCATTTTAGCCTGATTTCGTTGCATTATGTGACATTTTTACCCTTAAAGTGGGGAAGAAATATAAAAAATAGCGTAAAATTGTCTATTTGACCCAGTCTGTTCACTCAACCCAACCTACCTGGCTGATTTAAACAAGATGCTTGCACTCGTTACCCACAACGCCACAGAAGTGTGCAACCATGCGCTTAGACTGGCAGCGGCCAAGCCTGAATAACGCTACCATCGTTCTTCACTTCGTAAAATGTTTCAGTTATGCTGCCGCCCGGCCTTAGGGTTAGGATGGCAAAACCATTTTGCATTTTTACATTATTTGGCGCAATTGGGGTTTTCGCATTGTAATCGACATTTTTCTGTTGTAGCTCTATACCGTATGCGTCGCCAAATGGGAATGCTGAATGACCGACGCAGCGGCATTTACATGCGGTCCCTGCAGCCGAATTGGCGTTGTAAACCGTGCCGAGGTGCAGATGTCCCCAGTACCAAAAATCGGGAGTCCTCGGCTGCCCCGTATAGGCACCAACTGTCTTAGCCATGTCGTCCCAAATAGACATTTTGGTTGTGCCGTCAAAAGTCAGTCCATTATGGTGGGTCATGGCCAACACCTTTTTCTTCGAAA
>CAYHFB010000034.1:0-15401 GCA_964355695.1 uncultured candidatus Brocadiaceae bacterium | reverse complement strand
GCCGAACGCTACCGCAGCGCCCACTACCAATGAACCTATTATTCCTCTTTTCATCAACTTCCTCCTAAAACAGTTAACAGTTATCATTCAAAAAACCAACAACTATCTCGTTACATGAGGACATGTACCGGACTTCGAGCAAACTACCTCAAGCGGCACTCCACAGGTTTCACAATCACCCGCTTTTTCCAATTGCTTGCCGTAGCTGCCCTTTATCAAAGCTGAGCCTTTGCCAGCCTCGCCGCTCTCCTTGCTGCACTTTGGACATTTAAACATCACTCTGGACAAAGCAACCTTACTCGTGATGTCATCTCCACACTCGTCGCAAGCACCAGGGGCAGGTAGACACGCGCCAAACTTTTTGCAAGGCGTGTTTACACAACTATACATAATTTTCTGACACGCCCAGCATTCTGGAAGATCCGTGTGAGATTTATCACCAGAAGCCTTATGCTTTGCGAAATCCCAAATATAACCGATCTCTGAACACTCTGTGAATTCCCTAACTGCTTTGCAAACATCGCACCAATGAGCCTCAAGAACTTTCTTTTTGTCACATGGTTTATCCCATGCCGCGAAAGTTGATTGCGCAACTAATGCAAATAAGCTAAATACACCCACAACCACTAAAAGACCTTTCTTCATAATACATTCACCCCCTTTCGTTAATTTCTCACCATTGCTGAAACCAGACACTCCGCCATAGCGGATTAACCAAATACAGCACACGTTGTACCAAACCACTACTACAGAAATTATTGTGCGCAGATAGCGCAATTATCAGGCGTTATAGCCTCATGCTCTTAATTTCAAAAAGGTCCAGACAAAGATTTATCGGCTGTTATCAGCCGCCAATTACACCATTTGATGTTTTTGGCGCCATTAAACCAAACGTCCAAAATAGCCATACCTAATTTACCAAGCCATACTTTTGCAATCTATACCGAAACGTGCCTCTCGTCAAGCCCAAAAGTTTGGCAGCCTTAGTCTTATTATTCTTGCTTTTCTCCAGTGCCTGTGTAACCAACTGCTTCTCCAAATCATCCAGCGACAACCCATGTGGCGGTATATCGAATTGTACTGGGTTAGCGACAGCTTGTAATTTGATATTTTCAGTTGAGCATAAGTCTTTTGAAATGGACAGCGGAAGATGATCCGGCAATATAGCACTGCCTTTACACAAAATTACAGCGCGTTCAATGACATTCTGCAACTCTCTTATATTGCCATCCCACTTGTGCATCTGCAGCAGCTTTTCAACCTCACGGCTTAACGTAATCGGCGACTTTCCCATCTTTAGAGAAAAACGTTTTAAGAAATGCTTGCTCAGGGGAATGATATCCTCTTTTCTTTCTCGCAACGGCGGCAACGTAATAGGGAAAACACTTATTCTGTAATACAGGTCTTCCCTGAATTTACCCAATTTAACCAAATCTTGCAAGTTTTTATTGGTAGCGCAGATAATTCTAACATCGACTTTAATGGTTTCCGTGCCGCCGAGACGCTCCAATTCTTTCGCCTCAACAACTCGCAAAACCTTCGCCTGAATTGCAGCACTCATTTCCGATATTTCATCAAGAAAGAACGTACCCCCGCCAGCCAATTCAAAACGCCCGCGTTTTGTCTTATCCGCGCTGGTAAAAGCTCCTCGTTCGTAACCGAACAGCTCGCTCTCTAACAGGTTTTCTGGAATGGCCGCGCAGTTTAATACAATCAGCGGGCCGCAAGCCCTGTTACTGTTATAGTGCAGTGCACGGGCAATCAATTCTTTTCCCGTGCCACTCTCCCCCGTAATCAATACGGTTGAATCGGTATTGGCTACTTCACCGACCAGACTCAGCGCATCTACTACTTGCAACGATTCCCCTATTATGTTTTTAAAATCATATTGAGATTCCAGCGCCTGACGCAAATACTTGTTTTCAATTGTCAGAGAACTCATTTTCAATGCCCGTTTAACCGCCAACTTTAACGTGTCCTTGTCGAACGGGGCAGTGATATAATCAAAAACACCTTCTTTCATAGCATCTATTGCAGACATAACCGAACCGTAAGCAGTTAGAACTATGATTGGCAGGTCCGGCGACTTCGTTTTAACGGATTTTAAAAATTCCAGCCGTCCCATCTCCGGTACTTTTAGGTCCGTCACAAGCAGGTGGAACCTCTCGGCGTCAAGATACCCTAACGTAGTCACGGAATTACATGCCGTGACTACCTTTACGTCACTCATATCGTCAAACACCATGGAGATCACTCTTCGCATGCGTTCTTCGTCATCTGCTATTAAAACCTTGTAAGTCATGTTACATCCTTATCTATAGTTTTAATATCGCTTTTAAACGGGTATTCCAACGAACACACTAGCTTAGCCAGTGTGAACACAAGCAGTTAGACAGCCCAAACGAGCAACGCCGACAACATAAGGCCAACCATTATTAGCCCTGTAATCAAAATCGGTACTGCAAACAACCTGGTCAAAAAGCTCACGAACAAAGATGACGGAGCAACCCTGTAACTTTCCAAGTCTTTTTGCTTTTCAAGTCTGTTAAACTGTATTAACCTTTCATGCTTGAACTCAGCTTCGGTTATCTTACCGGTGAAAATAGCCTCATCAACCGGCATCTTTTCGGGAAGTAAGTGTGTATGAAAGAAATGAATAGAAAAAATAAACCCTGCGGCAAGGATAGCTTCATATCGATGTACGATCAATGCAATGCTCGGAACATCTATTATGCAAGCGACTGTAACTGGAACTATCTTCGTACACTGAGCCGGAAACCAAAGGATTATGCCTGTAACTGCCATCACAAGAGTACCCCACATTAACGACAAATACTCAAATTTCTCCCAATAAATCCAGCGGTCAAAGTTCGGACGCTTTCCAACACCCATGAACCATCTGATATCAGCAATGATATCAAATATATCTCTAGGCTGAATGAGGAGCGAGTCCACACCCCAAAAATACCCCTTCTGCTTTTTCACCGATACGCAAACAAAGAGAAATGCGAAGTGTAGAAAAGTCGCAAAAAAAGTAATCAACGCACAGATACGATGAATGTATCCAGCCGTCGGATACCCGCCAAACATTTCATAGAGCCATCTCGCCCAGCCATAGCTCCTAAAGGCTAACGGCATACCCGTTAAAACAAGCCCAAAAAAGCTAATGATTATGAGGAAATGACTAAATCTATGATACAGACCAAACCTCAGGTAATTAGTGGTGTTCTTCATCAGCAGGCCCCTTTCTCGTACGTTCATCTCTAACTATTGCAAACCAACCAAGCAAGGAGTGAACCCCGAATGCAGAAAAAGTAAATGCCAATATACCAACGTACATAACAAAGATTATGCATAAGATGGTTTGTGGATTTAATAAAATCTTCTTAAGCGCTTCAGGATCACCGCCCGACTTTTTTAAATCGGCAAGCAATGTTTTGTAATAATTCAAATTTTTAATTTGCGGATGCTCTATATGCTTTACAAAACTAGCACCGACATTCGCATGGCACTTCCCACATGTTTCTAAAATTCTCTCCTTACCAACCTTGGATTCCGCCTCCGATGAGTTTAGTATCGTATGTTTGCCATGACAGTCAAAACACACCGGTACATCAGTGGTCGTATGACCAAGCGCCGTAACCTGACCATGCGCATTATCCCGATAGCTGCTCAAGTAATCCGTATGACAAGACCCGCAAACATCTAGCGTTATTTTTCTGTGCAACGGGTCAGTTTCTCTCGGAACATCTCTAGGCGATTTCTCTCCCAGATAGGTATAGTGGTAAGTCAAACCGGCATGACAATCTTTGCATGTTGGCACATCTTTGTTTTTTTCCTTCATAAGCTTTACATGACTGCTCTGAAGATATTCATCGGCAGGGTCGTCGTGACAAAAGGTGATACAGTCAACCGGTTTTAAGTTCGGTTTGTGCCCTTCCGTCAGGTCGGCCCCATCCAAATCCTGATGACAATCTATGCAGAAGAAATCGCTTCCACCATGCGCGGAGGTCTTAAATATTGCCTCATCAACTAACATGGAAACCACCCGGATTTCGCCAGTAACAGGGTCTATTTTAGCCTTCTCCTGCACCTTTAATTTATCCGCTTTTGTGTGGCAATCAATACATGGACCGTTGTCCCCGGCGAACAACGCCACCGGCAACAAAGCGGCCATCACCGCAGATATAAAAACTGCTATCAATCTATTTTTACCAGGACCCGACAGCCGCCCCATTGTTAAGCTCCCCTCCCGCTTATAATCCATAATGAAATACTCCTTTTTCAGGCTTTTCCTTGCCCACTAAGCCGGCTTTAGTTTTACACTAAAGCCGGCTCAACCCCAATAACTCTTACAAAACCACTGTTAGTCCTTCTTCTTTGGCTTCAATGGCGTATTAAGGATTTCGTCCTTTGGTAATATCGCCGCCCATTTCTTCTTATCCTCAGCGGACATCTTCTTGAGCGCTACGTCAAGCTCATCTTCGTCCCTGTGATCATCTTTCTTGAAATAATCTTTATAATCCATCAACTTCTCTGTCTTAGGACACCTGTTCTTGTCTTCCTTCGTTTCCCAATGACACTTCATGCACTGTTCTTTTACGGTTGCAGGACTGTTAATTCCAGCCACGATCAAACCAGCGTCATACTGGACCTTCCGAGCCTCAAACGGGTCTTTTTTGAGCAATGCCTTGAATGCGTCTTTTCCCTTGCCTTCGAAGTTTTCCTTCAGCTTTTTATATTCAGAACCGGCCCCGTGACAGGCCTCGCATTGAACGTTTGGCAAATACTTAATCCCGGCGCCTTCAATCTTCTCTCCATAAGCAGTCGCATGGCATTTTAAACAATCAGGATTTTCGGCATCAGGCGTCCCCTTCAGCCTCTTTTCCCAAGTATTTGAATGTAGTCTTTCCTTATACTCCTCACCCTCAAAACATCCTTTTCCCATGTGACATTTACAACCACTATTACCCGTATAGATTGCGCCAACCGACACCCCAGATAACGCAAACGCCATCAAACCTAGAGATACAACGCCGCCAAAAAGATACTTAGATACCTTGCCACTCATCAAAATCTCCTTTCCTGCCAGTGCTAATATAAATTACGTAAACCTAAACTATCACTCTATTTAGAAATCACACACCAAAACCGCCACACCCGACCAGCGGATTTTTTTGCGAAAGGCAACCCCTAATGATTGCCCCGCCAAAGACTAGATAAATTATCATGCTTTTTTTCTTGTGTCAAGAAAAAACTCTTTTGCAGGGCGGCTCAACGCGAACCCCTTGACAATAAACCTTCTACAAAGTTGGTATTAATATTCCCCGTTGCAAACTGTGGATGAGAAATTAACTCTAAATTTAACGGGATAGTCGTTTTTATACCTTCAATGGTATACTCTCTTAATGCCCTTTTCATGCAGGCAATTGCATCTTCCCGCGTCTTCTGATAGACAATCAACTTCGATATCAAAGAATCGTAATAAGGTGAAACCTCATAGCCTGCATGAACATGAGAGTCAACCCGCACCCCTCTGCCACCCGGAGCGTTATACGCCGTTATCTTGCCCGGCTGGGGTCTAAATCCATTATAAGGGTCCTCAGCATAAATTCGGCATTCTATTGAAACGCCCTGCATTTGGACTTTTTTTTGTTTCAGGTTTAGCCGTTCGCCATAGGCAACCTTTATTTGCTGCTTAACCAGATCGATACCGGTGACCATTTCCGTCACGGGATGTTCAACCTGCAACCGCGTGTTTACCTCGATAAAATAATAATTCCCCTCTTTATCTACCAAAAACTCAACGGTTCCCGCATTTTTATAATTCACCGCCCTAGCTATCTTAATTGCCGACTTACACATTTCCTCGCGCAAACGCTCAGAAATACCCGGCGAAGGGGATTCCTCTATAATTTTTTGGTGCCGGCGTTGTAAAGTACAGTCTCTTTCTCCCATGTGTATGATGTTGCCATAATTATCACCAAAGATCTGCACCTCGACATGTCGGGTATTTTCAACATATTTCTCTATGTATATGGATGGGTCTTTAAATGCTGCCTCGGCCTCCCGTTGCGCAACAGCCAGCGAATTTACCAGGCTTATGTCGTTATGGGCAACACGCATCCCACGGCCTCCCCCACCGGCAGAGGCTTTAATAATCACAGGATAACCGATCTTATGGGCAATGTCCAAGGCCTCCTGCTGGCTCTTGATGACGGATTCGCTCCCCGGAACGACAGGCACTTTGCATTCAATTGCAAGTTTTCTCGCCTCCGTCTTATTCCCAAGCTTCATTAACGTCTCTGCACTAGGACCTATAAAAACGATATTGGACGACTCACATACCTCGGCAAAATGACCAACTTCCGACAAGAAGCCATACCCAGGATGAATTGCCTCGATATCCGTTATCTCTGCGGCGCTAATTATACTTGGTATATTCAGATAACTTCCATCTGCTTCAGCGGGGCCAATACACACCCGAAAATCTGCTTGCAATAAATACCTTGCGTTTTTATCCGCCTTCGAGCATACGGCCACGGTTTCTATCCCCATTTCGCGGCAAGCCCTAATAATTCGCAAGGCTATCTCGCCTCGATTTGCAACCATTATCCTTGAAAACATAAATCAAATATCCTTCAATCGTTACTTTCTGTCCGCATTCAACAAGATAGCGTCATTTTACGCCGGTTTAACGCGAAATAATGGTTGCCCAAACTCAATGGCCTCACCGTCAGTCACATAGGCCTCAACAACCTCACCAGCCATTTCAGCCTTCACCTCGTTCATTATCTTCATGGCTTCAATAATGCAAACAACGGTCTCTTCATTTATGGTATCCCCCACGTTCACGCAAGGGTCTGCGCCAGGCGCACTAGCCCGATAAAACGTTCCCACCATAGGAGAAACAATCTCTACAAAATTTCCAATCTCTTTTGGTGCGACACTCGCTTCTTGCCCTGATTCCACCCGGATGGGAAGCGCCGCTGGCGCTACGATCGAAGGTATTGCACGAATATCACCACCATCACTCTTTTTTATCCTTATTTTGACAACATCTTCTTGGATTTCAATTTCAGACAACTCATTTTCATTCATAATTGAAATTAGTTGCTTTACTTTATCTATAATGCTCATTGTATACGTTCCTTTTTGGTATCTGTTGTTTAGTTAGCCAGGGAAGACAAGAAAAGTTGATGAAAACGGTACGTAAAGCCTTCCCCTGTTTGGAGCAAGTACGACAGCATAACCAAAACTATCGTTATGAAAAGAAAAAGACTTGTGAAGAATGAAGGGGGCTTACTGACTAGCCGCGCAAGGATACTATACGCATCTGGAGTAGTAGGTATTGGAATAACTTCCGTTCCTTAGCTATTTTTATATCTGTATGTCTTTTAAACTCTTGGGCAAATGACTGAGTACATTACATCCGTCTTTGGTAACCAGCACAATGTCTTCTATACGAATGCCACCCCATCCCGGGATATATATCCCCGGCTCCACAGTAAAAACCATTCCCGCCTCTAATATTTCTTTGCTTCTTTTGTTAATAACGGGATATTCGTGAACTTCCTGCCCAACACCATGCCCTAATCCATGTCCAAAGCATTCGCCGTATCCTTTTGACTCTATATAACTCCTTGCTGCATAATCTATGTCCTTTGCCTTTATACCCGGTTTCACACATTCAATAGCAAAGCGCTGTGCATCTAGCACAACCTGGTATATCTTCTTAAATTTTTGGGATATTCTATCCTTGAAAACAACCCTTGTCAAGTCGGAATTATAGGATTGGAAGGTAGCACCCCAGTCAATTAAAACGGCTTCCTTCTCTTGTATTTTTCTATCGGTAGCCCGTGCATGAGGCTGGGAGGCGCGCGAACCGGCAACGCAGATAGTTTCAAAAGAACTCCGCAGCCCCCCTTGTTTTCTTATTTCAAACTCCAATATATCCGATAAATATTTTTCCGAGACACCCGACCGTATCTCTTTTCTTACCTCCAGATACGCCTTTTCAGCAACAACGATAGCTTTCTCTATCTTTTCAATCTCTTCCTGTGTCTTGAGTTTCCTATGATACTCTATAATTCCCTTACTTGGAACTAATTTAATTCTTTCCATGCACTCTTTGATTTCAAGATACTGGCTGAAGGTAAGATGTGAGGATTCTACGTAGAGTTTCTTTACGTTAAGACGTTTTAGCCTTCCGCAGATCGTTTTAATTAGTGAAACTTTTTTTACGGCTATCTTGGCCCACGGCACATCCAGTTGAGCCTGCTCTGCATATCGAAAGTCGGTAAATAAGTAATCACGGCCCGGCGTGATCAAAAGAATACTCTCATTACCCGTAAAATTTGTCACATATCGAATGTTTATTTCACTGGTAACAAGAAATCCGTCAACCCCATCTTCTTTTAGTTTTTTCTTTATTTCACCTAAACAGTGCATACTCGCTGACTTACCGATCTTAAAAATGTGGTAATCCACCGCCACTTCACAAACAACTGGCTAAATACCGTCACTACTTCTGCCCTTTTTTAATCCGCTCCGTCAGCATCTCTATAAGCGCCCGAAACTGTTTGTCGGTATTAATTTGATCTTTTATCTTCTTTAGCGCAAACATAACCGTAGAGTGCTTTTTATTGCCAAAGTGATCGCCTATTTGTTGATACGACCAATCCATAAGCGTTTTTATCAAGTACATACATACTTGACGTGGAAAGGAAACCGATTTTATCTTTTTAGCCGAATGAAGCTCATTGCGTGTTATGTTGTAGTGGCTTAGGATAGCACCCTCTACCGATTCAACCTTGATAACCTGCCCTTCGTCATGGGGAATATCACCCAAGACATCATTTACCAACCGAATATCAAGCTTCTTTTCATTGAACCTTGCATGGGCGGACAACATTGTCAGCGTGCTTTCAATCTCCCGTACACTACTGCCATGTTTTTCCGCAATAAACACCAACACCTCCTCCGAAAAACACATCTCAAATTTTGCGGCCTTCGATCTCAGGATCAACAACCTCGTTGCAAAATCGGGTTTATCCATCTTCACTACCATGCCCGACATAAACCGGCTTGCAAGGGTTTCCTTTATATGCCCAATCGTTTTTGGGTGAACGTCGCTGGCAAATATGATCTTTTTTGATAAATCAAAGAGGGCATTGAAGGTATGTAAAAACTCCTCCTGAACACCCTGCTTGTTGGAGAAAAAATGGACGTCATCTATCAAAAGCACGTCCACATTTCTATATTTTTGCCTGAATGACTCCATCTTACCCTTCTGCAGCGAATAAATGAACTCATTTGTCCACTTTTCGGCAGGCAGGTATACCGCGTTTATGTTCATCTCCTCTTTAATGTAGTTCCATACCCCTTGAAGAAGATGCGTCTTCCCCACGCCTACTGAACCATGTATAAAGAGAGGGTTAAAAGGGGACATCCGTTCCTTCACCATTTCCAGCGCCGCCGTATGAGCAATCCTATTATTAGAGCCAACTATAAAATCCTCCAGCTTTAGGTTCCTCGCCAATGACGACAGATTTCTGCTCTTCTCAACAATTGGTTTCTCTTGCGGAGAAACAACGGTATTCAAAGCAGTGTCTCCGACATAGCTACTACTTTTTAGAACCGTAAACCTTATACTAAGCCCCTCCCGGTTGATGAGCTTCCCAACACCATCCCTCAGCACATCGGTAAAATTTTCTTGTAACCACACCTGGGTAAACACGTTCGGCACCACTATGTTCGCACAATCACCATCAAAGGATTCCAAACGGGTATTCTTAAACCACAAATTAAACCGCAGAGGACCGACCTTCTCCCGAATGCTGTGTAAAACATCATCCCATATTTTTGTACAAGACTCCATTATCGTTCCTTAATAATTTGTGAATGACGTACCGTTTAGAAGTGAATGAAATTATCTGTGAAGGAGCGCGATACTATCAGAAGGACTTGGATGTGTCAAAACAAAAAGATTTTCTTATTTTTGGCATATCATTTTATTACACCTAACGCTTTAAGAGACAACGTAATTACAAATTCAAAAAACATTGCAACCAGGGATAAATAATTTTCTCTAAAAATTATCAAGAAAGACTTTTTCTGCTTATAAAAAAAACCGGTGTTATCATTCCACGTTAAATTGAAACTTACGGCGTACAATTCCCTCTTTCGGCACTCAAGCAGCCATCCATACCGTCAAATATTTTTTCCAGAAAACTACTTATCTCCATCAGATTAAATTGTTGATAACCTGTGGATTACCAGTTTATTATTAAGCACACACATTACGTAACATGCTATGTTTTCAACATGTTACATTACGGTAATTTTGCAAAACAGCCGATGTTTAAATTGTTAACAATTAAGCCGGTCTTTTTTACTGCCTTTGGGTTTGCACAAGTATCTTAAAATCATTCAACATTTGAATTGATTTTACCTGATGATTTTTATACTATTCTAAACATAAGGTATTTACCCATTCACTACGGGCATTCAATTTCACTGAAATATTTATACGCAATAATTATGAAAACCATTATCCGCTATTTTATAGATTTCATCATTAAAAACCCCTATAAAATCCCATCACTCCTCCTGCTATTTTTCATAGCCATTCCGTCACCACTTTCAAGGGGTGCGGATATGGAAGGGGCTATTTATAAAACCTCAAAGAAAAAATATAGCGCCAAACGCTGGCTTAATAATGGAGAGGCAAAATATAGGCGCAAACAATATGAAGAGGCAGTCAAGGCATTTCGCAAGTCCATTGGGTCGTTCCCCAAAAATCATCAGGCGTGGGATGGATTAGGAAACGCTTTGTATTGCATGGGAGAATACGACGAGGCCATTCAGGCGTACGACAATGCATTGCAAATATCCCCCAACCACCCAAGCACTCTGGTCAATAAGGGAATTGCCCTCTATAAGAAAAAGAAATATGAAGAGACATTACCGCTTTACGATAAGGCCATAAAGCGGAATCCAACATTTTCGATCGCATGGTACAACAAAGGCATAGCTCTAACCGCGTTAGCCAGACATACGGAAGCCCTCGAGGCCTTTGATAAGGCTATCGCCATTAATCCGTCCGAAGACTTGTCGTTGATCGGCAAGGGGTACCTCTTACTCGTCCTGGAACAGTACGACAGTGCGCTTCAATTTTTCAGCCAGGCAGCACAGGTGAATCCAAACAAGGATTGGGTGTGGAATAACATAGGCATCACCATGGACAAACTTGGTTCGTACGATGATGCAATCAAGGCATTTAACAAGGCCATTGAGATCAAACCTACCAATGCAAAGGCGTGGCACAACAAAGCCAACACCCTTTACAACATGGGCAAGTATAATGAGGCGATGAAAACTTATAACAAGGCCGTGGAAATAGACCCGCAAATTTATACCGTTTTAAAAAGTAATTAACCTTCATCATTCAAACGCTTTACCGCTTGAAGCTGAGCTTCGCAAACCTGGAGTATCATCAACGTGAACAAAATGAAAAAAATGTCGTATTCCGTATTTCTTTATAGCATATTAGGATTTTCAATCATCGCTAACCATATCCACACCGCCGTAGCGGCTTGGTCGTCACATCCCCAGGAAAACACCCCCATCTGTACCATGCCGGAACAGCAAGGCAATCCCCAGATAATCAGCGACGGGGCCGGTGGCGCAATAATCACCTGGGAAGACAGGAGAAACATCCACTTCGACATCTACGCCCAACGCATAGACGCACAGGGGAACATTCAGTGGGGAAAGGGGGGCGTACCGGTGTGCACCGCCCTGGAAAACCAAATCAAGCCCAGGATTATAAGCGACGGGGCAGGCGGCGCCTTTATTACCTGGCATGACATTCGAAACGGCACTGACAACGCAGACGTCTACGCACAGCGCCTTGATGCGCAAGGCAAACCACTATGGGCCATCAACGGCATCACCTTATGCAACGAGCCAAATGCGCAAAACAGCCCGATCATAACAACTGATGGCGCAGGCGGCGCAATCATCATCTGGCAGGACTATCGTACTAATTATGCTGACATTTATGCCCAACGCATTAATAACAACGGAGAAGCGCTGTGGGTCAACAACGGCAAGCTGGTCTGCGGGGTTTCCGGCACGCAAGGCAACATCGTAGTTATCAACGACGGCGTGGGTGGGGCTATCTTCGCTTGGCAGGATTTCAGAAGAAACTACGCCGATATTTATGCGCAACGCATTGATGGAAGCGGTTCAATGTTGTGGGATAAATACGGGGTACCCGTCTCGACCGCGGTTGGTCACGCAAACTTCCCGGTAATCACGAGTAATGGCGCTGAAGGGGCCATCCTCACCTGGGTTGACACCAGAAACGGCAACAACGACATCTTTGCCCAGCAGGTAGACGGCAACGGGGTCGTGCAATGGAGAGAAAACGGCGTCCCCGTATGCACTTCAAAAAGAAACCAAAACCTCCCGGTAATCGCAAGCGATAACGCCGGAGGCGCCTTACTGGCATGGTGGGATATGCGCAGCGGCGAAAGCGACATCTACGCGCAACACGTAGACCTCACCGGCAAAGCGCTATGGAAGGAAAACGGGCAGGCAATCTGCCTGGAACCCGGCATACAAAATTACGTCTCCATCGCGTCCGACGGACACGGCAATGCAATGCTGGTGTGGAACGACGATCGTGACCAGTCATTCGACGTCTATGCCCAGTTCATTGACGCAAAAGGCGTTTTGAAGTGGAAAAACAACGGTGTTGCCTGCTGCACGGCGACCGACAATCAAGGTTTCCCATCGTTTATTATTGACGACAAAGACAACGCCGTCATAACCTGGCAAGACAGCCGTTACCGGGATAAAAGCTATTGGGACATTTTTGCACAAAAGATCAACGGAGAGGGGTTTTTGGGGGAATAGGTAGAAAATCCTTTTCACTACAGCTAAAAGCTTCTGTTTTTCAAAAAGTACCGGACGGATACGCAGGCACGGACAAATAGGGTTTATCCATGCCACCCAAGATTCCGCACAAAACAATACCTCCATCGGTACGCCCCTTTTGGGAGAGGTGCAGTGGTGGGTTTCCGTATCATACCAAAGTGGGCTTTGCCCACAACCCAATAGAAAAACCGTACGTTATAAAATGCCTTACTCGCCGCTTCTACAGAGGGATTTCCGGTAGAATGCATTGTGCGTGGTTACCTTGCAGGCTCCGGCTGGAATGAATACCAGAAAACCCAGGCAATTTGTGGCGTAAAGATGCCCGCAGGACTTAAGGAATCAGACAAGCTCCCCGAACCCAGCTTTACCCCGTCAACAAAGACCACCCTCATTGACGAGGCGCTCACGCCCGAATCCTCGCGCTTCTGGCCACGGGAAGACTACAAACCGGGTAAGCCCCAACATTCCGACGACAAGCAATTCATCCGCGACTACCTCGAAGGCTTCCGCTGGAACAAAGAGCCGCCCCCGCCGGCGCCCCCCCCGAAATCATCCAAAAAATCTCAGAAAAATACCTGAGCGCATACAAGGCGCTTACCGGAAAAGGGTTGATTTAATGTATAGAAATTCACACGTAAGGACACGGCGCCCGTGTCCCTACGTGTGAACACAAATAAATCGTCGTAGGCCTATTTTGTCGTTTGTAGCGCAGGCGTCCCGCCTGCTGTTTTTTAAATGCAGGCGGGACACCTGCGCTATAAATACGGTCGCCGCAGGCGACATAATTTAAAGCGAGACAGAGGCACAACATCTCACCCGAAAGGTCGCGCAGGGCAAGGCTTCAGCCTTGCCTCTGGAACGGATACACGGATGCAACCCACACCCATCCACACAGAACCACCTCGTAGGGGCGGGGTATCCCCCATACGCATCAGGCTAACTTGTTTAATTAGTTGATGTTGAAAAATTATTTTGAAATGAATCCAGGAAATTGATTTTGTTTTGAATCATTTCCAGGGAAGTCATTCTCTTTCGTTTTTGCTTACATAGAGAAAGGACAACCAGAGTAAATGTCTCCCAGAGAGCCAAGAGATTATGATGTTGAATGGCGTTAGCCAGACGTTGTTTCTGAATCAGCCATTGATATATTTTATGTGGACTGAGTTCTCTTTGGTGTAGAACATCAGCGTAATAAGCGGCCTGGAGATAGAAATCATGGAGCAAGACAATGGCGATCAAACGAGCGTAAATTAAGGTGTAAATTCTTTGAGGATCGGTTCCTTGACAAAAATCAAGATGGAGCAAACTTTTCCAGCGTTTAAAGGTCAACTCGATTTGCCACCTGATCCGATAGATCGTACCAATCACCTCAGCCGACCACACAGAGGCATCGACATTGGTGATATAGATGGCAAACGCCAGGCATTGTAAATGGGTTTCACTAACGGCATAGCCTTTTTTTTTCGCGGTCGCCTTGGCTTCTCGTCTCCTTTTGTTAATGATCGCATCAGGAAGTCGATAAGCAATGAGTCGTATCGGTAGTCTGTGCTGACTTCCCAAAAAAGCGTTGAACTCAATGACTTGAGAATCACGATATTTTTTCTGATTGAGGTAACCGCTCAAGTCCAGGAAATCTTCTGTCTTTTCCCGACTGAGATAAACATGAACACTGGTGAGTAAGCGGCTCAGAAAGAACGCTTTTTTGGCAGCGATCTTGGCAAAAACGGCTAAACTAAAATAGCCCAGGTCTCTTAAGACAAGATCGTTTGGCTTGAGAAAATCAACGAGCTTTTCTGAAAGCGATTGATCTGGTTTTTTTCCTTCGTGAAGCTCAATTAACAAGATTTGAGCGTTTTTGATATCTTCGACCAGATCCAATTTAACAGACGAGGGACTAGCGCTTCCTCCGGATCCTGCGAATGTTGCTGAGAGTTTGGGATGAAGCTGGATTTGGGTGCTATCTTCAACGAAGATTCGCTTAAATGGTGAGAGCAGTGAACTGTTGAGTGTCGATAGTATTTTCTCCCGGTCATGCTTTAAAGCCATCAAAAACACGGACTTGAAAAAGGCGACACACTGTTTGGAGTTGATTCGTTCACTGAGCGATTGGGGCGTTATTCGAGTGTTTGGATTCAACTCAAATAAGCGCCGACACAATTCCGTCAGAGGAGCTAAAGGATTACTGACTAAATCGATACTCATGAGATACACAAAGTCCACCGCATTAATGCGATTGCTGCTACGCTGAATAAATTTAGTTAGCGCCGCTAAATCATTTAAACTGGTGGCACTGAACACGTTATTAATTTGTTTCTTGATTGCGGATATCGCGTTTTTAATGAAAGGCATGGCTAAACTCCTGAGAAGGTTCTTGATTATCTGTCAGTAAGACCTTCATTATTTACGGAATTTACCCTGTCTTTTCAATACATTAATGAGTTAGCCTGATGCGTATG
>CAYHFB010000033.1:0-15488 GCA_964355695.1 uncultured candidatus Brocadiaceae bacterium | reverse complement strand
GAAAATTCCTGTTTGGGAATGGCTTTCGATATAAACTTCATGATAAGATGTTACCTGGCAAGCCAGGCCTTGTTTTTCCGAAATATAAAACGGTTATATTTATTATGGCTGTTTCTGGCATGGTCATGAAGGCTGTAAATATTTTGTAGTACCTAAGACTCGTAGATATAAAATGGGGTAGTTTTGTTGTAGCTAAAAGTAAACGATAATAATTTAGGATATTTATTGGTAAACAAATATAATGATACCTCAAGCAAAATACCAGATTTCAGGCCATGAAACATTTCCTTTCCGCTACACATGGCTCCCGAAAGCCGTGGAAACGATAACAAATAATCCAAAAATCTTTTCTGATGAAGATAGTGCTATGGTCTCGCTGGGAGTTGGGAAAAACATGGTGCGGGCAATCCGTTTTTGGTCAGAAGCAGCAGGTATTATCAAATCTCAAGGCAAGGACGGTTTTGCCGTGACTCCATTTGGAGAAATTTTGTTTGGAGAAGAGGGTTGCGACCCTTATTTAGAAGACATTCAAACACTCTGGCTGATTCACTGGAAATTATCTACTCAGGTTTTAGAGCCTCTTTTTGCCTGGGATTGTTTACTCAATCAGTGGCAGGAGCCGGACTTGACAAGGACAGCAGTTTTGCGCTTCCTCCAGCAAAAAGTAAATACTTTTGACAAAAAGCTTTCCGTTGTAACGCTTGAGCAGCATTTTGACACATTCCTGCACACCTACCTCCCCACGCGAGGGAGAAAGGGGCAAATTCAGGAAGACAACCTTGACTGTCCATTGGTTGAGCTTGAACTCATTCAAAAGGTTGGTGAAAGGGCGATTGATACCGTTTCAGGCAAGCGAGAGTTGATTTACGCATTCCGTCGTGAGCCTAAACAAGAAATTAGCAATAAGCTTTTTGTCTATTGTCTCAACGATTTCTTTGTCCGGCGGTATCCAAACGAATCGACACTTTCGTTTCGGGAAATTTCTATCGGATACGGAAGTCCGGGGCAAATCTTTAAATTGCCCGAAAGTGATTTGCGTGAACGTCTTGAGGGCTTGAACGCACAAACCGATAAGCTATTTAGTTATCAAGAATCACAAAGTATGCAGCAGGTTTATAAATGGAACCTTTTACAGGAAACAACATTAATAAAATCAATTTATGATTATGAAGAAGCCTGCATCTGACAAAAAAATATCCGACATGCTAAAACCCAATAATAGGTTTTTTAGATCGGTACATTTAGAGAGAGATTTTAGAGACCCCGATGCTCTTTCCGGTTATATCCTGAGCGAACATGCCCTGTCATGCCTAGCGCGTATTGCAAAGGGGTTGAATGAGCATTCAGGACAAAGGGCCTGGCGTATCACCGGCAATTACGGATCGGGCAAATCAAGCTTTGCCCTTTTTTTAGCGCGGTGGTTTTCTGGACAGGAATTGCCGTCGCCCATTCGAAAAGCAGCCAATGGTCGCCTGTTTACAGGAATTAAGCCCGACGTGGTGCCTGTTTTAATTACTGGTTCACGCGAGCCGCTTGGTGCAGCTATTGTAAAGGCTTTGCATGGTAGCGTGAGGAAGCTTTACGTGAATGGAAGACAACCGCCGCTATTGACTGCGTTAGATAGCTGCTTGCAATCAAAAGAAGGAATAGCGGATGATCAAATTATTAACTTGGTATTAGAAGCAAGCGGTAGAATTATTGCGGATGGTAAAGGGAAAGGCTTGCTGTTGATTTTAGATGAACTAGGCAAGTTCCTTGAGTTTTCCGCGCTCTATCCGGAAAGCCAGGATATTTATCTTTTGCAACGCCTGGCCGAGGCCGCGTCGCGGAGCGCGGAGAAACCGCTCTTCGTCGTGGGATTGCTCCACCAGGGCTTCAGCTCTTATGCAGACCAACTTTCTCAATCCGGACAAAGAGAATGGGAGAAGATATCGGCACGCTTTGAAGAGATTGTTTTTAATCTGCCAATAGAGCAAATATCAACACTCGTTGCTGGCGCCTTAAATGTCCAGACCAACCTCTTACCCAAAGAGCATTTCGTAGAATCCAGAAAGAGTATGGAGGCGCTTATACGGCTTGGATGGTTTGGTCCAGCT
This sequence comes from uncultured candidatus Brocadiaceae bacterium, assembly GCA_964355695.1. GTDB lineage: Bacteria > Planctomycetota > Brocadiia > Brocadiales > Brocadiaceae > JACVXV01. Next base: position 13,392 of record CAYHFB010000033.1, on the reverse strand, counting down.
CCCGCAAAGAATGTGTTGTTGGAGAATGCCGGTAAACTTTATCCGATGCATCCGACTGTCTTACCCGTGCTTGTTAGGTTGTTTAATCGTTTTGGACAAAACGAGAGATCGTTATTTGGTTTTTTGCTCTCGAATGAAGCTTTCGGCCTTCAGTCGTTTGCAGAACGTTCCGTTACGTCCGGCGAGTATTATCGGCTCTACAACCTTTATGAATACATAAAATTTAATTTTGGTCATCGCTTGAGTGTTCAAAGCTATCGCACCCACTGGAATCAAATTGATACTATGATAGAAAGTTATTCCACCGATCGCGAATTAGAGCTAAACATTCTTAAGGTCGTGGGCATCTTAAATCTCCTTAATTGTAACGATCTTCTTGCAACAGAAGAAACGATTGCCCAGGCTATTGCCGGAACGAATTCATCAGATGTGTTTACAAAGAAAATGAGCGTAACGCTTGAGTCCTTACAAAAAGACAAAAGAGTCCTTTATCGCAGAGGAGCTGCCGGAGGTTTTTGTTTATGGCCTCACACGAGTGTTGATATTGAGGCGGTTTATGAAAGGGCGTCGCGGGCGTTAGGCACATTAAGCCGCATAGCGGACATAGTTAAGGATTATGTTGAACCGCGACCGATAGTAGCGCGGCGACATTATATCCAGACCGGCAACCTTCGCTATTTTGAAGTTCGCTATTGCTCCGTGGCGGAATTGTCCACGGCGTTTAAGGCAATAACGTCTGACGCCGATGGAATAATTATTGTGCCACTTTGTGAAACGCCTGAAGAGCGCGCTCTTGCCCAAAAGATAGTTATACAGCCAGAACTTAAAGACCGTCCAGACGTTCTTATTGCCATACCGCCCTCGTTAAACACCTTGGCGGGATTACTACAAGAAGCACAACGCTGGGAGTGGATTGCCGTCAATACTCCCGAATTGAATTCAGACCGCTTTGCCGCCGATGAGGTTTCTCGCCGGAAAAATAGCTCGCGGACCTCCTTGGAAAATCGTATCCAGAATTTTATCGGTTTGCGGCAATTAACAAGAAGATTGCCGTTGGAATGGTACCGGCAAAATAACAAACTCAAAATCTCTTCAGGGCGAGAACTGCTTTCCACTTTATCGGATATTTGCGATACAGTATATTTTCATGCGCCACGGATTAAGAATGAATTAGTAAACAGGCATTCAATAAGTTCCTCGGCTGCCGCCGCTCGAATGCGGTTAATCGAAAAGATGCTTGCTACTGCTTCAAAGCCATTTCTAGGCATGGAGCCGGGTAAAAAACCGCCTGAGATGTCAATGTATCTATCACTTCTTAAAGCTTCCGGTATTCACAAACAATCCGGTAATGATTGGGTGATTGATATCCCATCGTCCAAAAAAGAGGATATCTGTAACATAATACCTACCTATACAAAAATGGAAGAGATTGTTAAAAGAACGCCCGATTGCAAGGTACCGATCATAGAAATATTTAGCACCATTAAGAAACCACCCTACGGTGTAAGGGATGGAATAATTCCTATTTTGCTGGCTATTTTTGTAATTGCCAACCAAAATGAAATAGCGCTCTACGAAAACGGCACTTTTTTGAAATCCCTTGGAGCGGAGGAGTTTCTCCGTTTGATGAAGAGGCCGGAGGCCTTTGAAATTCAATATTGCAAAATAGAAGGCATCAGGGCGGAAGTGTTTGAGAAACTCCTTACCCTGCTTGAGTTAAAAACCACGGAAAATAAAAAGGTGGAACTTCTTGACGTGGTAAGGCCTCTTTGTGTGTTCGTTGCGAATTTGCCCGGTTACGCGCATAACACAAAAAAACTTTCTCTGGAGGCGTTAGCCGTTCGAGACGCAATACTTTCAGCCCGTGAACCCGTTAAACTTCTTTTCAATGATCTGCCGAAGGCGTGTAGATTTGATGCACTTGCCACAGAGAGCAATATAAAGAGCGATGTTATTAGAGCCTTTGTAAACAGGCTAAAAAAGGCGCTTGACGAATTGAAATCCGCTTACCCTGAATTAAAGGGACGCCTTAAAAAACAGTTGCAGGATTCTTTTTCCGTCTCAGGACATTTTCCCCAGGTTCGGCAAACGCTTGCCGAACGGTCCGAACGGGTTTTGATTAGCATAACAGAACCAAAACTTAAGGCCTTTTGTCTAAGGCTCATGGATGACAAATTACCGGAAGACGAATGGGTTGAATCTTTAGGAAACTATCTTTCACTAAAACCACCCGGCAAATGGTATGATAGAGAAGAAGACACGTTTAATCAGGAATTAACCCAATTGATAACAAGATTTCAGCACGTGGAAAGCATTAGCTTTTCCAAGGCGGAGAACAAAAAAGCCGGTACGGGAATTCGTTTGGCTATTACGCAGGCTGATGGAAATGAGCATGAGCAGGTTGTCTATTTCGTGTCGGAAGAAGAAAACCAGTTAAAGCAATTGCAAAACGAACTAACGACTACGCTCTCGAAACACAAGCGGCTTGGTTTGGTTGCTGCATCACGTGTCATGTGGAAGATGTTATCGGAAAAGGAAGAGGGACGACAATGATCACGGAACCGCGCCATATTTTGAGCCTTTCAGGTGGAAAAGACAGCACCGCGTTGGCTATCTATATGCGGGACAAAGTCCCTGAAATGGAATACGTATTTTGTGATACGGACAAAGAATTGAGGGAGACGTATGAATATTTAAGTCGTATTGAGGCCTTCCTGGGTAAAAAAATCATTCGCCTGAATGACAATGCGGGCTTTGATCATTGGCATAAGGTTTTCGGCGGGTACTTACCAGCACCCAACATGCGATGGTGCACTAAATTTCTCAAGCTCAAGCCGTTCGAAGAATTTGTTGGGGATAAACCCGTTATTAGTTATATTGGTATTCGGGCAGACGAAGACCGAATTGGTTATATCAGCCATAAACCGAATATTAAAACGGTTTATCCTTTTAAAGAGGATAGGATTGATTTCGCAGGGGTGATTAAGATTTTAGAAGACAGTGGTATTGGAATGCCTCCCTATTTAAAATGGGGAAGAACGCATTCCGGGTGTTACTTCTGCTTTTTCCAAAGACCGATTGAATGGGTTCATTTGCTGGAGAACTACCCGGAAGACTTTGAAAAAGCCCAGGCTTATGAAAAAATTAGTGATGAACCAGGAAAGACGTTTACTTGGTCACAAGGCATGCCGCTAAGCGAACTTCGTAAGCCGGAAAATGTGGAAAAGATTAAAAACCGGTATAAGGAAAGGCAAGAACGTTATCTAAATACGCGTGGTAACAGAACACTCGTTGAAGTTCTTGCGGGGGTAGATAAAGAGGACAATGAACCTAGCGCTTGCTTGATATGTCAGCTTTGAGTAAGGTTTATTGCTCCTTTGAAAATCTTAATAATTTAGAAAAATACTGGAGAAGTGAGTTGGTATGGCAAGCACATACGGAGAAGTGCCAAAGGGTGAAGCCCTGTTAGCTCAGATAACTGCTGCATGGAAAGGTGTGTATACTTTTGAGCTTTATCCTGAGTTATGGTCAGTACCTAAAATTGAGGAATATTATTGTTCTCGCAGTTGGAGTATCACAAAGTTTTGTGATCCTCCAAGCATAGATATTCCACCAAAATCTGGGATATATCTATTTGTTGTGGCGCCATATTGTGGTCATCTTAAAGACCACTCATATATCTTTTATGTTGGACAGACGACAAATCTTAAAAATCGTTATAAGCATTATTTAAGAGAACAAAGGGGCCTCGGCTCCTCGCCTAGACCAAAAGTAGTACGGTTCTTAAACCATCTTAAAGATTATGTATTCTTTCACTTTACAGAAATCCCCAAAAATGAATTAGATGAAGCAGAAAATTTGTTAAAAGATAACCTTACACCACAAGCGAACGACAGAAAGACAATACTTGGAAGACTCAAAAATGGAGGAAAACAATGAGAACTACTAACTATCCCTGTGTTAAGGGGCAAATGGGTGATTGGACGTATTATACCACGGTAATGAAGGTTTCAGATGTTGTGCAATATGTTAAGTTTGCTGAAAACGTGTGTCCAAACAAGCAGCTTGACATGATGATTCAAAGAGAGGTTACTGCTAGATCAAAACAAATTGCAGATTATCTGCAAACAAACGAACAGCGATTTTTTGGCTCTCTAATAGTTGCAGTGTACGATGGTGAACCCAAGTTTCTTCCAATTTCTTTCACAGACGCATCATTGTTATCTGAGTTGGAAGGCAAAATAGGGATTTTGAGATTTGATGGTTCTGAGCAATATTATGCAATTGACGGACAGCATAGGTTGGCCGCTTTGATTGAAGTTATTTCTAAAAATCCCGAAAGATATAAATTCGATGAAGTATCGATTGTTGTTGTTTGTCATTCCAAAGACTTAGAAGGTATGGCAAGAGCGCGTAGGCTTTTTACAACGGTTAACCGATATGCCAAAAAGACATCACCCGTGACTAATATTGTTATGGACGAAGATGATGGCGTTGCAATTATTACAAGACGTTTGATAAGGGAAAATGTTTTTTTCTCTCATCGAATAAAACTCTTAAATGAAAAAAAGTCTGGGCACTCTACTCTGGCCACTGGAGAATCCATGCAGACGGGAGACAAACAACACCTTATGGCAATTAGTACATTATATGAATGTAATAAGTATCTCTTACCAGCATCAATGAAACCTGATTTTGCGAAGCCACAACAATGTCCTCCATTTGAAATACTCGAAGATGGTTTTGCTAAGATACTTGAAAGGTGGAATCTTTTGATCGAATCAGTTGTTGTATGGAAGCAACTGCAAGACCCATCAGTAACGCTCGAAAAATTTAGGCATAACAATGGCGGAAATGTACTTGTTAGGCCGGTAGGTATAGCATCTTTCATTCGTGCCGTTGGTTATGCCCTTGATTCAAGTATTAGCTGTGAGTCAATTGCTTCATGTGCAAACAAACATGCCGATATCACGAAGGTTCCTTGGAATGGAGTTTTGTGGAATAGCACTTCAAATAGGATGCTCGCAGGAAAGGAACGCAAATCGGTTTCCGGGGAATTGTGGGGGTTTTTCTTTGGTTTAGAAAAAAATTACGAAGAATTAAATTCTAAGTGGCGGTCTTTTGTTGATCCACGCAATGAGAATAGGGATTTGAATCTACAAAATCAAAAATGATTGCATGGAAAAACACAGCGTGCTTTCAAAAAAACGGGCGTGGTTTGTATGTTATTCCTGAGAAAACGTTTCGAGCATACAGACTATTTTCTCCATTTTAAAAGGACAAAGCGGTGTGACGTAATCAAAGCCATCCCCATGTTCCAGACATGCTACATTATGCCTTCGACGATATTTAACAGCGTAGTAGCAAGGCGTGCCTTGCCACTGCACGTACATTTAAAACTGACCGCTCCCACGGAGCTAATACGTTAATTTTTGTTTGATGCTACAAACACATTACCCCTTAGGGGTAACACAACCGTAGCCCACTGCGCAAGCATAGAATTCTTATGAATAATAAAACCATCGTTATCGCCCTCGGCGGCAATGCCCTTATCCGGGAGGGGCGGCGCGGCACGAATGCGGAGCAGTTTGAGAACGTGCAAAGAAGCCTGGATGGTATCATATACTGCTTAAGGCTGGGATATCGCGTGGTTATCACGCACGGAAACGGCCCCCAGGTGGGGAATATGCTGCTTATGGTTGAGGCAAGCAAGGACAGTGTGCCGGAAATCCCCCTTGATGTTTGTGTGGCGGATACCGAGGGTGCTATTGGATACATGATTCAACAATCGCTCTACTCGTTGTTGTTTCTCCGCGTCCTCTGCGGTGAATTGTCTTTGCCGTATTGGCGTTTGCTTGCGGCCTCTGCGTCCTCTGCGGTGAGCTGATACGAAATCCACTTCGGGGAAAAAGAAAAACAATACTCTTTTTGGTTGCGGCTTCGCCGCGCCAGGGTATCTCCATAATACCGGAAATTGCCTTGACGCTTTCTGATTTAATCGGTATATTGGCAAAAACCCTCGTATTTTATTAAAACAGAGGGACAAGCAATTTCCTATCATCATCCATCCTTCACAGAGTACCTCTATCATGCTATCCGTTAAGATTGGACAATACCACCCGGCCCTTGAAGACTCGTTTACGGCAACCGTCCATGCAATCAAAAAGGACGACCCGTTAGCGTCTATTGCCGTTATAACGCCCTCAAACCTTATGTTGCAGCGGCTTCAGAAGCGGCTTGTCCTGGGAACTCAAACATCTTCAACCCCGCCACGGAATGAGACCTGTTTTATGAACGTCTCTTTTATGGACTTCTTTACCCTTGCAAGCGAGATAAATAAAAGGGCTGGGGTTGAGCCGGGGAGGCTTATCCGGCAATCGTTTGTTTACGAAAGTGTTATTGAGGGATTGCTGAGGCAGGACGCGCTTGCCGGGACTCCGTTTAAGCAGGCGCAATCGCCCCATGCCCTTGCCAGGGCGTTATTTCTGGTGGCGCAAGACCTGGACGACGCGAACGTCCACGTTGACGACCTCAAGGCGATTATCAAGGAGGGGTTTGTTGACGGCCCGGAGGCGCAAAAGATATATGGAATTGCTCACTTATATGACCTATACCGGCAGCGATTGAGGGCGTTACAGATATCCCATTACGCAGACGTCTACCTTGCCGCCACCGCATCTGCGCCGCAATCACCATTTCTTGAGGGCTTTACCGCTATTCTGGCTTATGGATTTTATGACCTTACCGGGGTGGAAGAAGATTTTTTCCGGGAGGTGTTCAGGTCGCATCCATCCACACTCTTCTTGCCGTATCAGAAGGGCAATACCTCCTTTTTTTATGTAAAACCTTTTTTTGAGTCCTTTGTGTTGGGCCTGGCGCATGACGTGGAAGAGGTGTCGTCCGATACCTCCGCCAGGTTCACGGCTCTCATGGATTCCACAGTAGGAAACAGCCCCGTTGCTGAAGGCGGCAATGGCGCAACCACGCAGGACGCTACGCCTGACGCACCTTGCAGATTAAACGTGCAGATGGTTAATGCATCGGGCAAAAAGGACGAGGTTTGGACTGTTGCGAAGGAGGTCCTCCGCCTGGTTGAGGAAGGTTACGCATTGGACGAGATTGGGGTGGTTGCAAGGACGCTCGACCCATACCGGGATACCATCAGAAGGATATTCCAGGAAAACTACATACCATTTTCAACCACCATGAAGGAACCTCTGGAAAGATACCCGATGGTAAAAGCCATCCGCCAGTTGCTCTTGCTGAAACGTGATGATTATTACCGTCCCGACGTTATCACTTTGCTAAGCTCCCCCTATTTCAAAATGCCTGCATTTTTAGGAAACGCCGTGTCCCCGCGCCCTGATCAATGGGACGCCCTGAGCCGGAAATTGGGCATTCGCGGCGGCATCCAGCGCTGGTTATCACGGCTTCATCAGGCACAGGAGGGATTATCCAAAGCGCCTTCTCCTGATTATGGAGCGTTTCCAACGGGTGAAACCACAGAGAATGCCGGAGAACGCACCCCTTCTCATGAATCCCAAAATGGCGACTATGCTTATAACGAAGCGTCGGCAAGGGACGTCCCATCTGGTCAGATAGCATTGCTTGAAAACATCTTAAAGGCGCTGTCAAACGACCTCTCTTCCCTGCCCGAAAGGGCGTCGTGGCTGGTAATGAGCCGTCAAATAGCGTACCTCCTTCAAAGCTACATTCATATTCCACCGGAAGAGGAAGTACGCGACAGCGCCTTGATGGGTAAGATACTGGGTTTGCTAAACACGGTACGCGTCCTTGACTATGGGGATGAGCGAGTAACGCAGGAACTGTTTATTGATACGTTTTTGGAGGCTTGCCGCCAGGAAGGGATGCCTTTAGGGCTGAACAACGGCGGGGGTGTGCAAGTCCTTGACGCCATGTCGTCCCGCGGCCTTTCTTTCCGCGTCTTGTTTGTATTAGGACTTAACGAGAAGGTGTTTCCCCGTTCCATTTCCGAAGAGCCATTTTTAAGGGACCACGTCCGCCGCAGGCTCTCTGAAGTCCTCGGCAACCACATACCAGAGAAGCTTCGTGGCTTTGAAGAAGAACGGTTGCTTTTTTATCTCTTACTCAATGCCGCGGAGGAACGCCTCTACCTCCTCTACGAGCGTTCAGATGAATCGGGCAAGCCGAAGGTTCTCTCCCACTACTTGATGGACATTATTCAAAAGGTTGAGGGGTCGCCTGCGTCAGCGGCGGGCAGCATGGAAAGGCAACAGCATAAGACCTACGTCCCACGGGGCATTAAGGAAAAGCTTTGTAATAAAGAGTCCCGGCTGCTTACCCCGAAAGAGGCGGGCATTCGCATGGCCTTTGACCAGATAAACCCTACCGGTTTCATGAAAGTTTTGGGGATGGAATACGAGGCCTTTGAGCGTGCGCAACGGGCGCAGCGTTCTCTCGAAGGTTATTATCCCACCCTGACGGCGTACGACGGCATCGTCGGCGACGTCTCCCTGTGGTGGAACAGGCAGGCACCGCGTGGCTTTAGCCCAACCGCCCTGGAGATATTCGGCAACTGCCCGTTTCAATTCTTTATAAAAAAGGTGCTGGGGCTGGAACCCCTGGAAGAGCCGGAGCATGACGAGATGATAGCAGCCGTAGACGTCGGCAATCTCTGCCACGGCATAATGCGGGATTTTCATCACTATTTGATGAGGGAGAAATATTTCACCGCGCGGTCGCCGGAAACCCACCTGGAAGGACTTTTGCACCGTGTCGCGCAGAAAAACTTTCATGATATGGAACAGCGGCTCGCCATGCCCTATCCCATCCTTTGGGAGATCAAAAAAGAGGAAATACTCACCCGGTTAAAAAAATTCGTCGCGTGTGACTTGCTCCATCTGGAACAGTCAGGGTATGTCCCCACCTACCTTGAAAAGACGGTAAGTATCTCCCTTGCAGACGTCACGCCCGGATGCGCGCCTGCATTGGGCGTGGAGGAAGACGCCCCGGCGATAACCTTTAAGGGGAAGATAGACCGCATTGACATTACATGCGAAAAGGAGGGCGGCGATAGGTGTTTCCGCGTGATTGACTACAAAACGGGCAAGCCCCCCCTGGATAACCTCACGAAATCCGCTATTCGCGGCCAAAGGCTGCAAATCCCTTTTTATATTGCCATGACAAAACGGTTGTTGGCCGATGAGATTGGCCGAAAACTCCTTCACCAGGGCGCAACGAGGTTGGAAGAGGCCGTTTTCCTTTACCTTATGCAGCCGACAGATGAGCGGGCGGGGCAGGAGGCTATTGTGGAAAAAGCCATCAAAGGGGATGAGTGGGAAAAAATCGAAAAATATGTGTGGGAAACCGTAAAGTCATTCCTTCACGACATCCGCAACGGCATATTTCCCATTTCGCCCACGGATGACGCACTGAAGTGCACCTGGTGCGATTTCTCCACCGCCTGCCGGAGAGGTTTTCAGCCGCTCCAATTCAGGCTGGAACACGACGGCAGATTGGAAAATTACCGGGAAATTATAACGAAAAATCTACCGTCACAAAGCAAAGGCACATCGAAAGCCTTATAAATACTGGCTCTCAAGGTGTTTTGCTATCTGTGTTATTTCCCTGGAGCCGTGCTTATGCCATTGACCTACCGCCTGACGGATGTTTCTGCCGCTGGTTATTACTCGTTTGTTTGGTAGCGTAGAATTATGGAGACCTTTGCTCAATTTGCGATGGTAACCCCTTTTAATCAAAGGAAACTATTGAGTCGGGTTTCCACTTGAAGGCGCTACCAATTATTTGCCGTTAAAAACCGGTTTGCGTTTTTCAAAAAACGCGGCAATGCCTTCTTTAGCGTCTTCGCTGTCATAAACCACCCGGCGCAATCCTTGCAGCCGCTCAAACTCATCCGGTGTCAACGGATTTGCCTCTTTGAGCACCCGCAGTTCTTCTTTAATCAATGCGATTGACAATGGGGCTTTAACCGAGATCAATTCGGCGATTTCTATGACGGCGGCTTCAAGTTCCGACGCCGGTGCAATACGGTTGACGATGCCGATCTGTAGTGCACGTTCGGCGCTGATCGGCTTGGCGGTAAACAGCATTTCTTTCATGACGTGCATGCTGCAATCGTGGATCAGATTATGAATCCCGACAATATCATACGCGACGCCGAGATTCGCTGGAGTCATCGCGAAAGCGCTGGTGTCCGCGGCGAAAACTATGTCGCAGCTCATGACCAGTTCAAAAGCTCCGCCCCATACGGCACCCTCGACCATGGCGATGACCGGAGCCGGAAAACTCTGGATTGCCCGGATGCCGCGACGCAACGGATCATCATAGCTCAGCGGGTCACGGCGGCCCTTGGGCAATTCACTGATATCATGTCCGGCGGAAAAGACTTTGCAACCTGCGGGCGCCCGTAGGATTACACAACGAGCATGCTGTTCTTTCATTTGATTCAGATACACAATTAAGTCGTCTATCAGTTCTTTGCATAAGGCGTTAAGTTTCTGCGGGTTGTTCAAGGTGATAGTCCCAATGCTTTTTTTCATTTCGGCAATTACCAGACTCATTTTTTAGTCTCCTGTATTTTTGTGCTTTAGTTTATGAGTCGATTACGTCCAGCGACTTTGAAGCGCTTTCAAGCATCGGGGTGCCGGGACAGAAAATGGCCTTAACGCCGTGCTGATACAGGAAATCATAATCCTGCGGAGGAATAACTCCCCCGGCTACGACTTTAATGTTCTCTCCCCCGATAGCCTTGAGTTGTGCAATCAAATCCGGCAGGAGAGTTTTATGACCGGCGGCGAGCGATGACGCCCCGATCAAGTCGGTATTATTGGCGGCGGCAAGTTTGGCAACTTCTTCCGGTGTTGAAAACATCGGGCTGAAATCAACCTCAAAGCCCAGGTCGGAGTAAGCGCTGGCGATCACCTTCGCCCCGCGGTCATGTCCGTCCTGGCCCATTTTAGCGATCAACACGCGCGGCGGACGCCCGTTCTTTCGCGTCAATTTCGAAACCCGTTCTTTAACGGTGTTGAACTGCGCTTTGGTCTGAGGATTCTGAGCAAACACTTTGGCGACAACTCCGGTTACGCAATGCGTTTTCTGCTGATAGCGTCCGAATACGTCTTCCATGACGTCCGAAATTTCTCCAACAGTTGCCCGCAGCCTTGCCGCTTTGATTGCAACGGCAAGCAGATTTGCATTTCCCGCAGCGGCCCGTTTTAATTCTTCCAGCACGGCTTTTACCGCCGCATTGTCACGCGAGGCTTTGATTTTGCGCAGCGAATCAATCTGTTTATCGCTGACGGCTGCGTCATCAATTTCCCTCACGTTTACCGCATCTTCTTTTTGTAAATGATATTTATTCACGCCGACAACCACCCGGATACCTTCGTCAATCTGCGCCTGCATGGCCGCCGCCGCCTCATCAATCATGCGGTTCGGAATGCCGGCTTCAATCGACTTGGTCATACCGCCGTTTTTCTCAATCAGGTCAATCAGTGCGACTGCCTGATTGATAATTTCCTGAGTCAGTGACTCAACATAGAACGAACCGGCAAGCGGGTCCACCGTGCGGCAGATTTCCGACTCTTCCTGAATGATAATCTGGGTATTGCGCGCGATCCTGGCGGAAAATTCAGTCGGCAGCCCCAACGCCTCGTCGAATGCGTTCGTATGCATTGACTGCGTGCCGCCCAGCGCGGCGGACAGGCATTCAAGCGTGGTACGTACAATATTGTTGTACGGGTCCTGTTCGGTCAGCGACCAGCCGGAGGTCTGGCAATGCGTCCGCAGAGCCAGCGACTGCGGGTTTTCAGCGCCGAATTTCTTGACCACGTCACTCCACAAATAACGGGCGGCCCGCAGCATTGCCACATTCATAAAGAAATCCATGCCGATGCCGAAGAAAAATGATAACCGTGGCGCGAAATCGTCAATATGCAATCCTGCGTCAACCGCCGCCCTGATATATTCCAGGCCATTGGCAATGGTGAACGCCACCTGCTGAACGCAATTCGCACCAGCCTCGCCGATATGATAACCGCTGATGCTGATGGTGTTGAATTGCGGCATATTGGTTGAACAGTACGCGATGATGTCGGAAACAATGCGCATTGATGGCTTTGGCGGATAAATATAAGTGTTACGGCAGAGATATTCTTTGAGAATGTCATTTTGAATCGTGCCGGTCAATTTCTCCGGCGTAACGCCCTGTTCTTCGGCGGCGATGATGTAAAATGCCATGATCGGAATTACCGCGCCGTTCATCGTCATTGACACTGACATGTGATCCAGCGGAATCTGGTCGAATAGAACTTTCATGTCTTCAACCGTATCCACGGCGACCCCTGTCTTGCCGACATCTCCCGCCACGCGGGGGTTATCGGAATCATAGCCGCGATGCGTGGCAAGATCAAACGCCACTGATAATCCTTTCTGACCCGCCGCCAGATTTTTGCGGTAAAAGGCATTGGATTCATGCGCCGTTGAAAAACCGGCATATTGCCTGATCGTCCATGGGTGTCCGGTATACATGGAAGCCCGCGGTCCGCGAATATACGGAGGCTGTCCGGGCAGTGTATTCAGATTTTCTAACTGACTAATATCTTCCGCTGTGTATAGCGGTTTGACGGTAAATCCCTCAGGCGTGGACCAGTTCAAATCATCAATGCTTTTATGAAGCGATGCTGCTTCTTTCGCCGCCAGCTTCTGCCATACATCGAATTTCTCCATGCTGCACTCTCCTGTCTTTGTGTTTGCCGTAACATCCAGCTTATGAATCCAGCTAACTGCCGTTTTTAACGACGATAGGGGATTGCCATTTTACCGTAGAATAAGCATAATATCAAAAACTTAAAAGAAATTGCAGGTGTTTTTAAGTTTGTACCCTCCCATGAGAGTCATAGGTCTCGTGCTAGCCAATATATACATTCATTACGTACTTGACCTGTGGTTTGAAAAGATAGTAAAAAAGATACGCCAATCTGACCCGATATGCAGACGGACTTTATAGCATGTTTTGAACATGAAGAAGATGCAAAAGGGTTTGGTGATTGCCTAAAGATGAAAATGGGTGGATTTCCCGACACCGGTCTATCCGTAGACGACGGCGGGAGAGCCGAAGAGTAAGCGGTTTTGCAGCCTGGCAAGTCCTTGGGTAAAGTGTTTGCCTTTCCGAGAGAGGAGTCGGGTAGGTTGGGTTGAGTGAAGCGAAACCCAACCCAACATTTTTTGAATGCATCGAACGGTTATCGCTGGGTTTTGCCTTACCCAACCATCCCTTTGAAGGTGCAAGATACTCTTACGTCCTGGCGCGCTGACGCCACTACCAAAGCATCTCACTTTTTGCCCACGGTTACGAAAGGGATTCCAGGTGGGGGGAAACGGTAAATGCCA
>CAYHFB010000032.1:0-15528 GCA_964355695.1 uncultured candidatus Brocadiaceae bacterium | reverse complement strand
TGCATTCGTTCATAGCCGACCTTGGCCAGCCATAGCTTGATCGGCTCAGCCTTAGGGCTGGGAACGGACTGGATGAGACGCAAAAGTGTTTCAGGATTAGCGACATCAGTCAGGTATTTTTTCCCGTCAGCAGCTTCCACTTTCAGTCGGTTACATTTTGTAACCGACTCGCTTCCTTCTTTGTTTAAGCGGTTTTTCAATACCTTCCAATAATTTCTTGCAGCCTGATAATCAGGCTGCTGGATCAACACCTTAATAATATCCACCACAGAGAAATACCATGTTTCAGATTCCTCATCATATACTCTGCGGATTTTGTAATCTTCAAATACAGCAAGCGAGTTTTCTTTCACTGTTCACCCCCCCCACAATCTTAAAAAAAGAGCATCCCTGAAAACAAGCATGTTCCTGGTGTTTCTGTATCCATAATACCTCTACAGGTACTCATTCAATATTCTCGTCTCCAACCTCGGATGCTCATCATTGCCTATCGATATGAGTTCGAGTTTTTGGTGGTTATTGTCCATATTTGCTCCGGCTTTTATACCCAATACGGAATGTATTCTGCAAACTTCACAGATGCCGATGTCGGATCTTTGCGCTTGATACGTCCGGCGTCTATTGCGTCCCGTATCAGGTTAGAAACCTGAGTGCGTTGTTTTTCGTTCATCTTGAGGCGCTCACGTAGCGAGGTGTTGGTCATGGCGCTACTGCTGAGATATTTGAGTACTGTATGTTGATAACATGCCTCAATCCGCTCCATCTGGGACATTTCTGAAAACTTCCGTGGCGCAAATAATGTAACCTTGAAATAATTTTCTCCCTCTTCGAACGCAACCGGCGGAAGTCCATATAACTCAACGGCGGTCACTACCTTCAGGAAGCCGGTCCCTCGTTCTTCACAAATCCTGTATCGTCTGAATGCTGAGGCGAGTATTTCATTGCGTGATTCAGGCGTAGTGCCAATCAGTCGGTCTAACTTCTTTGACGGAGGAAGAGCGCCGGGATTTATGAATTCAATCCGATTGTCGAAGATTTCAATCATGGGACCAGTGCCAGGAATGGTGAAATCCTGATGAATAAGGGCATTGGCGATGAGTTCACGCAGGGCAATTTCCGGATATACGAGAACTTCTCTGCGTAAAGCCTTTTCGATGACTTCACTGTGGGGAAGGGCACGTTTGATGCAGGCAATCAGCTCTTCAAAACCAATTGCGTAACCCTTATGTTCGACAAACTCCTCTCTTGTCTCAACCTTGTTGTTCCCCTTATAGCATATTACGCGGATACGTTTCCGTTCGAGACCCTCGAATTCTTTAAGCTGATGTGCGGCGGCAATTGCGCCAAAGTTGGTGATGTAGTATCCGCCACCATCTTGCTCAATGAATTTTTCATCCATCAGCCAGCGCAGCGACTCTTCATTTGTTTGCGTAGCCGGTCGCTGGAGCAGGCGATGGATACCTTCAGAATCCAGTTTAGTTACTACCTCATCGGGTTGAAGCAATGTTGTGGCTCGTAGTTCCTCCCATAATGGATTTCGGCTATTGAGGAACATCGAGCCGATCTCTTGCCGTGAAGCGCGGCGCGTAGTTCCCCCAGACCGGATATAGCAATGCTCCATTGGCTTACCCCGCAGATGTACAGGTTTTGTCTTGCTCTCCTTTATACGTACAAACAGGAGTGATGCGTCGTGAAACTTGACAATGGTGTGATCTATCACAACCGGCGGTTCTAAAGCATCGCGTCCGAGACTTGCAATCTGTCCAACGATAACGTTAGCTTCATTTTGCTGAATGCCGTTTGGCATAGAGGTTTGGTCGTCAATGCCAAATACGACAACCCCGCCGCCCGGATGGTTGGCAAAGGCCGAAAGGTGTTGCATCAGACGTTCTTTCTTGGGCGAAAGACTTTGTTTCCAGTCTAATTCATTAATCTCGTGGGACACCGGCAAAAGACAGGTTTCAAGTGTTTCCACTGCAGATGTTATCCATTTTTTCATTGTTTCATCGCCTCATCGCCTCATCGTCTCATTTATTAATGAAGTAGTAACCTATTGATATTTAAGCTGTTTAGAAAGTTTTCCGTTTTCTAATGAAGTAAAGCACGGCGCATTTATACAACCAAGACCTTGCCCTTGCGCAGAATGATTTCAATCGTCCTGCCTATTTCAAAATAGGTTTGTTAAGCGCAAACCAACCATCAAACGTCCAATAGTCCATCAATGCAAACACGGCAGTAGCTGCGTCATTGAGTGCGTTAATCATTTCATCAATGACTTTCTCTTTTTCAGTAGAAGACATTTTTCTGAAATGGGTTCCATTCCAGTGGAACGAAGCTGGTGTGTGAACGTGAAGATCCCACTTTCGCCATTCTGCGCCACGGAGAAACGGATTATATGTACTCATCTCTACAGTCCCCCTTCTTTATCTTCAGGACTTGGTACTTCCAAGGCCTTTAATTCCAACCCCTCAATCTCCTGCAACGTCTTCCCCGCAATTCCCTGCAGGTCTCCGTACATGCCCACGGTTGACTGCATCACGCGCCCGATCTGCTCTTCGCGCTTGGCCCATTGCTTTGTAATGACCTTCTTCTCCTTGTCGAGGTCTTCCTGCATGGATGAGAACGCCTCGACGATGGCCTGGACTCGCTGGCGGAATCTTGGGCCGGTGAGGTACTGGTAGACCATTTCCATCTTGGTTTGCTGCCCTTCTGTGGCCTGGCGGGCGGACGCCACCTCAATGAGGGTGTGGCGGAGTGTGATGGCAACGGGGATCGCCGCCCTGGGATGTGTTACCCATACGCCGTCAATCAATTCGAAGGTCTCCACGCCCTTCGGGAGCGCCTGGCTGACGATTACGGCTACCTCTGCCTTCGCCGCCCGCTGGTCTTCACGGAGTTTGACAAGCCAGCCGTCGCTCCAGCTTTTGGTCCTTTTGGATTCCCACAAGATAGTGCCGCAGGTTTGACCAAGCGGACTAATGACCCGATGCAATACGTCGCCCCCGTGCTCGCCCTTCGGGACGGGTTCTATCGTATCGCGCGGGAATTTTGAGATCAACAGCGCTTCAAGCTCAAGTTCCTGGACTTCTCCCTGTAGTTGCTGTGACCCCTGCTCTGCCCTGCGCTTGAGTTCTTCTATCTGTTTTTGCATGGAGGTGATGGTCTGCTCCTTCTCCAGCACCTTGAATTTCAGTTGGTCTTCTGCATCTTTTTGGGCTTTTTCACGGACAGGGGCAAGCCCTTCCTGAATCCGCTTCTCCACCGTCAAGTCTAGTTCGCGCCTTGCGTCATCAAGCTCCCGCTGCTTTTTCAAGACTTCAGCCTGCGCCTTCTGTGCCTCGGCAAGTTTTTCGTCCCGCTGCTTGAGAACTTCTTGAAGATCGGTAATCTCCTTTCTTTTCTGCTCAAGGTCGGTAGCCAGGGCAAGTTTGGCCTTCTTGTATTCTTCGGCGACTATCCTGGCACGCTCCTGCCGCAATTTCTCAGCAACCTGGTCATCTATTGTCTCTTTTGCCAGGGCAATCTCTTTTTCCCGCTCACGGAGCGCGGCCTCGCGCTTGGCAACGTCAGCGTCTTTCTGCGCCAAGCGCTGCTCGTACTCGCGACGGGCGGACTCAACGATCGGGGCCGCAAGCGACTCCGTCAGCTTGATCTCAGCCTGGCATTTCGGACAAGTAATCATTGGCTCTGTCATATATCTCTCCCTGATAGCCTCAAAAAATCAGCATACCGGGAAGCAACGCTATCCGTAGCCGGTTTTCTTTGCCTAACCATGTGAGTTCTAATCGCTGTGTTTTATACATTAACAATCTCCCAATGCCCACCTTTATCGGGACCGATACGCTTCAGAGTATTTTTTACTTTCAGCTTTGCAAGATTGTTTTCAACTGCGGTAGTGCTTATATCAAGCGTCTTAGAAAGCTCAGGTATTGTTATAAACTTATTATTAATGATAATTTCTAATATTCTTTTTTCATTTTCACCCAACTTTTCACCCAACTTATCACCCAACTTTCCACCCAACTTATCACCCAACTTTCCACCCAACTTTCTCTGTGTTTTCTCCGATTTTACACCGACCATTTTCTCCGACCCTTTTGCAGGCTCTCCGCGCTTTCCCGGTATTTTCTCCGTATTTTCTCGTCCTTTTTCTACCAACCCTTTCCCCATAGTTTTCTCCGCGGTTTCTTTATCCGCTTTAAGAGAATAACGCGGGTCACGATAAAAAGTAACCCGAAAGAATGCGTCCATTTCAAATACAGGCTCTTTCAGTCCTGCATCACGCATAAGCTCTCCCATGCGTTCAATACCGGAACCCATACGCTCAACTTTGCCCATGCGGTGGAACAGATCAGCAATTATAGGATTTCTCCTTATCGAGGACTTGCCGAAATCCTGCCTTGTAATTCCGCCAGACAATCCCCCGGGGTTTTCTATCTCAACACGGTCATCGTAAATTCTTACGTATATGCTTGTTCCTTTCATTGCATAGTCCCTATGAATTATCGCATTAACAATAGCTTCCCTTAAAGCATCTAATGGAATCTCATAAATATCAAACCGGTCAAACCCACGAATTTCACTGCGGACGTTCAAATGTTTCTTTAAAAAAGCAACGGATTCGCCAAACTGGGTTAAAAGGTCATTTCTTACATCATTGCGGTCATAAATATTCGTTTTATCCGTTCCCTTGAAAGACGCAAAAATACTTTCTGCATGGGGGACATATTTTCCAACTTTAGATGCAAACATTAAAGCCCCTGCATTGTTGATTTTGCCCTTCCTGTAAATACTCAAACTCGTGAGAAAGGAAGAAAGATTTGACGTGTTGATCTTATAAGACAGATTTGCTTCCCGTAAAAATGATTTAACTTTCTTGAGTGAAATATCCTTGACGCCTAAATCTCTGCAAGTGATATCCTCAAAGGAGATATCGTTAGTCTCGCGAAATATAGCCCGCACTTCTCTTTGTGTCATCTTCTGTGTTACAGCGTCAAGCCGCCTGAAACATCCGGATGATGAAGCATAAGGCTTTTCATCTCCCTCTGCAACCTCAACAACAACAATCTTTTCCGCTTGACGGATATTCTTAAGGTGGATTGACGGATCACAATTCCGGGCAATAGCATTTATTTCGGCCTTCATTTTGTTGGTCAGCTTCTCACCGACAACCCTGCCAGCGTCATCAACGCCGAGAAGCAATAGTCCGCCCTTTGAATTAGCAAAAGCGACAATATCACGGTCAATCCTGGGTGTGTACTTTTCCTTATACTCAACCGTTAAGCCTTCGCCTTCTTTAATCAGAATGTTTATCTTATCAGCATCTGTCATTGGGTATCTCCCCATTTCTTCAAAGAAACCTGCATTACGTTCAGCATTCATTAGCAGGGTGTCGGATTGCTGTTTTTGGGCTATTTGATTTATGAGTCCCTTAACACGAAAACTCGCACCTGAATCCACTCCCGAGAGGGGACTTATTGTGGCATGGAGGGGAAATAGCCTCTTGCATTGCTCAATATCCATATAGAATAACGCAAAAATACCTCCCCTTGCGCCTCTACGTTGTCGTTTTGAAATTCCTAAACGCTGCAATAGTTTATTGACCGCGCGCAACTTCCGCAGTCAGGGCACTCTTCGGTGCGACAGTCGGGTGTTATCTCCTCGTTTACAGAACTTTGCCTCTCGTGCGCAAGAAATGGCTTTACCACACCGCAACTGATGTGGTCCCAGGGGAAAATCTCGTCGTCTTTCCTTGCGCGGTGCGCGTAAAAACTCCAATCAATCTCTGCCTTTTGAAACGCGTCTAACCATTTCTGGAAATTGAAATGCTCTTCCCACGCGTCAAATTTGCACCCATCCTGCCACGCGGTATGGATCACCTTGCCTAGCCTGCGGTCGCCCCGCGCAAATACGCCTTCCAGAATGCTGCGCTCCGCATAATGAAATTTGATGTGGATACATTTCCGCCGGATTTTATCAAACAATCTCGCCTTGATATCCTTTATCCGTTGCATAGTGACCATTGGGTGCCACTGGAAAGGGGTGTGTGGTTTTGGCACGAAAGGGGCTATGCTGATGTTGACCTGCCCGTAAGAACCGTTGACCTTCTTCTTCAAATCAGACACCGCGAGCGCAAGTTTTGCAATGGCGTCGATGTCGTCATCCGTTTCGGTGGGGAGACCGACCATAAAATAAAGCTTCACCACGCGCCATCCCTGTCTAAACGCCTCTTCGACACCCTTGTAAAGGTCTTCATCCGTAATGTTCTTGTTAATAATCTTTCTCAAGGATTGGGTTGCTGCCTCCGGCGCAAGGGTAAGGCCAGACTTGCGGACGGTGTTGAGCAGGGCGGGCAAAAGCACTAATTGTTCGTTCACCCGTAAAGAAGGAAAGGAAATATTTACGTGCCGCTTGCAAAACACCTTGTTGAGCTGCTCCATGAGGGGGTGCAGGAATGGATAGTCGCTGATGGATAGCGATGCAAGCGATATCTCATTGTGCCCCGTGTTTTGATAACATTGCTCCGCCAGTTTCAATACGTTTTCCACCGTGCGGGGGCGTGTGGGGCGCTTACTCATGCCTGCCTGACAAAACCGGCACCCCTGCGTGCATCCCCGCATAACCTCAATGGTAATGCGGTCATGGATGGTCTTTACGTAAGGCACGACGGGACGGACGGGGTAATAAGTCGTGTTCAAATCATTTACCGTTGCCCCTCGCACCGGTAGCGAAAGACCGGGCAATTTGGGCCGGAATTCCTTTACCGTGCCGTCGTCATGGTAGAAAACGTCAAATAGGGACGGGGCATAGACATTTTTCAGCGTCTGTGCCAGCGCAACAATCTTTTCCGTGCGGGAAAGCCCCTGTTGCTTGAGTTTCTTGAACAATTCAACAAATTGCAGGAGACTGTCTTCTCCATCTCCAATGATGAACAGGTCAATAAAATCTGCCAACGGCTCCGGCGATAATGCGGATGGCCCGCCTGCAAGGATCAGGGGGTCTGTTTCACTGCGTTCGGACGCCATAAGGGGGATTTCCGAAAGGCTCAGCATGTTCAGTACGTTCGTGTATGAAAGCTCGTACTGCACCGAAAAGCCCACCAGGTCGAATGCCTTCAAGGGCGTATAAGTCTCAAGGGAAAAAAGAGGCACCTTGTGCTTCCTCATCAGCAACTCCATGTCAACCAACGGGGCAAACACCCTTTCGCAGGCAACGTCGCTTCGCTCGTTAAGTAAGCCATAGAGAATCTGAATGCCCAGGTGCGACATCCCAATACTATAGGTGTCCGGAAAAGCCATTGCGATGGTTACGTCTACATTATGGTGGTTCTTGGTAACGGAGTTCCACTCACCGCCAATATATTGACCCGGCATTTCTACCAAAGGCAGTAAGTTCTCTGTTACGAAATTTTTAAAAGAATTCATAGTACCTGCTATTAAAATGTTTTGGGCGAAAATCTGCCCGGAAATGCGTCATTGAAAAAAGTAGCGCAAACCTTTAGGTTTGCCCCACGCCCCGCATTTTCGTTGGGGGCGCGCACGGACATGCGTGTGTTAGCCCAGCCGCACGTTCTCTCGTTCCCAAGCTGGAGCTTGTGAACGAGCAGGATGGAAAGGCTGAAGCCTTGCCATACAAACCACCGCCGTTCGTGTCATTTACTTAACAATTTTAAAACCGTCAACCGAGCGATAGCCTCTTGATTTAAGGCTTTCGGCAAACGAACTGTCTGAACCAGTTAATTGCTTTTGATTAGCGGCCTGGTCTAAATCGTATTTTGCGTGAGTAACAGCCTCATCCTCTTTTTTAAAATCAATATCATAATTAACCAAGACAAAATGATACTTCGATTCGGTTTCCGCTGAGCCTTTTAAACAAGCAATGGAAGGCATATAACAACCAGGGCCGCCATAGCTTCCCGGTTCAAATATAAATTGTTGCTTTGACATATATTGTCCTCATGTAAATGTATTAAATATTTTGCGCTATGTGAAAATCGTGTTTATATCGATCTCAAACCCCTCAATAATATGGGATGCAACCGTGCCTTTCCCCTCGGCAGAGGAAAAAAGCGCGTAGGTGTTATCCCAAAGCACGAAGACCTCAACCATCTCAAGTTCAGGCATAACGATCCAGCATTCCGGTATTTTATATTTTTCGTAGATATCCTTCTTTGTGATTGTATCCATAACCAGTGTTCCCCTGGACACAACCTCAACTACCATGTCAGGCACACCCCTTATCCAGTCCCCGCATATACCCATGTTTTCATTTTTTACAAAGATGACGCCAGGCTGTAGCCTGTTTACGTTTTCTTCTAAAATAACGTCCAGAGGAGAAATTAAAGACCTTTCCCTGATCGTTTTCTTGCGCGTATCCTCTCACATGAGGGGTCACGAGTGCTTCTCCTTCAATGATCTGTGTTAAATCAAATGGAGCTATCACGTCTTCCGTGTATCGACATGGTTTACTCAAGGTGTCCATATCATATCCCTCCCGTGCTGTAAAATAATTATTTTCTCCAATTTCCACCCTTTGTTTTTCACTTGCTGTTCAAATCACCATATTGTCGGGAGTTCCTTGATCTTGAGCAAAAGACTGTCACAAGTAATAAGAGAGCCTTTGTGGTAAATGGTAGTTGCAGCAATAAGGCGATCCGCCGGATCTTGGTGGACGAATGCCTCGTGAGATGATGATAGATAGGCAATCTCAGGGATGATAGGCAGTACCTGGATATTCCTTGCAGACAATGCCCACTTGATGAAAGAAACAGCATCAGTACCAGGGGCAAGGCGTCCCTTACTTATCAGCATTGCAGTTTCCCACAAAGAAATGTCGCTACAAGCCAGTAAACCCTGCTCCTCCCCGTTTTCAATGGTGCGCAGTGCCTTGCGGCTGAGTTTGTCAGGCGTCAGTGCATCAAAAATCAGGATACACGTGTCAAGGATTATCATCTATCCGCATCCCAAGTCTCATCAATAGGTGAAACAACATCCCCCACACGACTCTTCTTGCGCAACGCCTCTAATTGCTGTTTGGCTTTTTCTCTGACGTCGTGCGGCGGCAATATGCGAGCAATGGCCTTGCCATGAGATGTAACCACCAGCTCTTCTCCCGCCTGAACGTTGCAGAGATATGCAGGTAGATGGCTACGCAATTCTGTTACATTTACCTTCCGCATACCCACTCCCCCCCCCTTTTTTTGCGTACACTTAAAGCGTACAGTCACTATGAACAGATGTCAAGATTGTTTCTAAGGTAACGGTAAAAAAGCCCGTAAGACAAACCATTAGGTTTGCCTCACACCCCTCATTTTGTTGGGGTATGAACGAATACGCGTGCGTTTACGCCCCGGCACACGTTCACAAGGCAAGGCCATCCTTTTGAAAGTGCTATATGTCTAAACAAATACTATGGCCTTTTATTCCCTCAGAACCCCCTGTTCTTCCTCCTTTGCCAATTTAATAATCGCGTTGGCAATGGATACCGCAACGGCGCTTCCCCCCTTCCTGTTGGAGTTTGTAATGTAAGGCGTGGAAATCTCCTTCAACGCGTGCTTTGCCTCCGTAGCGCCTACAAACCCAACGGGAATGCCTATTACCAGGGCGGGTTGTGCCTGGCCTTTTTTAATCAAGTCGATCAGTTCAAACAGGGCGGTAGGGGCGTTTCCGATAACCATGATCCCGTCCTTCATATCGGGTATGGAATGCTGTACGGCCATTATGGCGCGGGTCTTGCCCGTGCGTTTGGCGTCGGCAACAACGTCATCGGCGTCTATTTTGCAAATAATCTTTCCTCCGAATTTCTCTACCGGTGATTTGCTGATCCCCGTCTTCACCATATTCACGTCAGTCACCATGTTTTTCCCGCCCCTTAAGGCGCGTATACCCGCCTTAACGGCGTCGGGATGGAAAATCAAATTGTAGGCATATTCGGTATCGCCTGTCGCGTGTATGGCGCGCTGGATAACGGGACGGTGCAGATCAGGCACGGCGTCAAGGTTGACGAGCTTATTAATAATCTCAAAACTCTCTTCGACAATGGCCTGCGGCTGCTCTAAGCGGGGCTTTCCGCAATATTGCCGCTCTACCAGTACCTCGTGGATGCGGTCTGCTGCGATAAGGGCGATCCGTTCATCGGCGCCGATGTGATTGGAATAAATAAACTCCACACGGGGATATTTTTCCTGCTCTGTTTTTATCATCTCAGGGATGTCTTTATGGACGTGGTTTCCCTTGAAGAGCAGCAGGGGCATAACGACAATCCGTTCAATGCCGCAACCTACAACCTTTTTAACCACGTCTGGAAAGCCGGGTTCCGCCAATTGCAGGAATGCCGCTTCAACAACATCCCACCGGTGCATGGAACGGAGCATCTCCGCCACCTGAAACAAACCATCATTACCGCTACTTAACTTACTGCCGTGTGAAATGAGTACGACGCCCGTCTTCATCATCAATTTTCCTTTTATCTTAAACGTGAACGAGTCGAAAGAGCCTCAAAAAGAAATGAACTTCAGCGTTATTTCATCCCTTGCAAACCGCGGAAGAGGAATCCCTACGCCGCAGCGTGGTTTTTCATGCGTTCCATATACGACGTAATCAGCTCTATAATCTCGTCGGAACGGCTGCACGCCAGGATGCGCGGCCGCAGCTCCGCAACGTTTTGCAAGCCTGTAATATACTTGGTTGCATGTTTTCTAAAAAGCTTGACGCCGAGTTCTTCTCCATAATACGCCTGCATAAGCGACAAATGCCGGCGAATCATCTGTAACCTTTCTCCATGCGATACCTGGCTCCTGTCTTTACGTTGAAAAATCCAGGGATTGCCGATGGCCCCGCGTCCGATCATCACCCCGTCACATCCCGTATGGCTCTTGATAAGCCCGATGTCTGCCGCGCATTTTACATCGCCATTGCCGATTACGGGAATCTTAAGCGCCTGCTTGACCTCGGCAATGGCGTTCCAATCCGCCTTACCGTGAAAAAACTGAGAGCGTGTGCGGCCATGTACCGCGACAAGCGACGCCCCATTGTCTTCCAAAATCTTTGCCACTTCAAGATAATTAAGGGACTGGGGGTCCCAGCCCAGCCGTATCTTGCCGGTTACGGGAACCTTAAGCGCGCTGGTGAGCTTTTTGAAGATGCGGCCAATCTTTGCAGGGTCCTTGAGGAGTCCCGCCCCGGCCCCTTTTCCGGCGATATCAGACACCGAACAGCCCATATTCACGTCGATAATATCAGGCCCCAATTGCTCCATCTTGAGGCATGCCTCCGTAATCTTATCCTCGTCGTTTCCCAGTATTTGAAAGGTGATCGGCCTTTCAACGGGCACAAAATTGATCAGCCTGAAGGTCTTTTCATTTCCCCACAGCACCCCGTCCATAGAGATAACCTCCGTGTAGCTCATCGCCATACCGAACTCCCGGCAAATAAGCCGGTACGGGATGTCGGAAAACCCGGCCATAGGCGCAAGGATCAAATCTCCGTGAATGGGTATGTCCCGAATTAAAAAGCTATGAGTCATAAGAGCCTTTCAGGCGTTTAGTAAGGGGAAATTTGGCAGCAAGTAATGAGGACGTCGGCAAGGCCATGCTTGCCGCTACGACACGTTAAAGAGTATGGTAAAACGATACGGCCTATTTGTCAAATTATTATTTAAGTAGCGCATGCTTCCCGCCTGCATTTGTTTAAAGCAATTTTTATTGTGAAACTGATTGAGAGGCAGTATTATTGTATGTCGCGTGTAGCAGGAAAAACAGGTAAACGACGCCACCGATTTTGTAGGGACACGGTGCCCGTGTCCTTACGTGCGAACACGGCGCCCGCGTCCTTGCGTGTGAACACGGCGCCCGCGTCCTTACCTGTAAACACCAATAAGTCGCCGAATGCCTAATTCAAAAAAACCAACGTATTACAATAATCTTTTACTTAGAGAAATGAACCCTATGGCCTATCAAGACTTGTCAGACTTTGTTAAAAAACTGGAATCTGCTGGACAATTAAAACGTATCAAAACCGAGGTCTCCGCCGAACTGGAGATCACCGAAATTACCGACCGTGTCTCCAAGGCCTACGGGCCTGCGCTGCTGTTTGAAAAGGTGAAGGGATACTCGTCGCCCGTACTCATCAATGCCTTCGGCTCGTACGAGCGCATGGCGCTGGCACTCAACGTAAAGAACGTGGACGAGATTGCCAGGGAGATAGAAAGCCTGGTCAAACCGGAGATGCCTTCAACCTTTATCGATAAGATTAAATTTATACCGCAACTCCTGATGACGTTGTCCAAATTCCCCCCCAAAACCGTACGGCACGCCTCCTGCCAGGAAATCGTGTATGAGACCGCACCCTCTCTGGCAAGGATACCTATCCTTAAATGCTGGCCGGGTGACGGTGGACAATTCATCACCCTGCCGCTCGTCTTTACGCGAAACCTAAAGACGGGGAACCGGAATGCGGGGATGTATCGTCTCCACGTCTACGACGAAAAGACAACGGGCATGCACTGGCACGTCCACCATGACGGCGCCAGGCACTTCAGGGACTACCAGCGCGAAAACAAACGTATGCCGGTGGCCGTTGCCCTCGGCTGCGACCCGGCGATCACCTACGCTGCCACCGCGCCCGTTCCGCCAGAGGTGGACGAGATGGTCTTTGCCGGTTTCCTGAGAAAAAAGAACGTGGAAATGGTCGCCTGCAAGACCATCGACATGGAGGTGCCTGCGGACGCCGAGTACGTGCTGGAGGGATACGTAGACCCGAAAGAGACCCGTATCGAAGGCCCCTTTGGCGACCACACGGGCTATTATTCCCTGGCCGACCTTTACCCGGTATTCCACATCACCTGCGTTACCCAGCGGCGGGAACCGATCTACCCCACCACCATCGTGGGCAAGCCGCCTATGGAAGATTGCTACATGGGCAAGGCCACGGAAAGGATGTTCCTCCCGCTCTTAAAGCTCATGATCCCGGAGATCGTGGACATGAACCTCCCGCTCTTCGGTGTGTTTCATAACTTTGCCTTCATATCCATTGACAAGCGGTATCCCTATCAGGCGAAGAAGGTCATGCACGGCATTTGGGGCATGGGGCAGATGATGTTCACGAAGATCATCGTCGTGGTGGACAAGGACGTCAACGTGCAAAACGTGGATGAGGTGATGTGGCGGGTAGGAAATAACGTAGACCCGCGCAGGGACACCTCCTTTGTTGACGGCCCGATGGACGCCCTGGAACACGCCTCCGACCTACCCAAAATCGGTTCCAAGATGGGCATCGACGCCACCAAAAAATGGCCTGACGAAGGCTTCACCAGGGAGTGGCCCGCAGACATTGCCATGTCGCCGGAGATCGTTGCCCTGGTTAATGAAAAGTGGAAGTTGTATGGCATTTAGCAGGAAAAGTGGCGCAGGCTTCCAGCCTGCATAAAAAACGCTACGTAAAAGAAAGAAGCTAAAAAGGCGATAGATACGGGGTTGATTTTGTCGTTAATCCTTATTTCTCTGCGCCCTCTGACTCGAAAATTAGAAATGAAGTGACAATTAATAAATACTTATGAATTTTTCATCGTTTCTGTGTGTTGCAAATGCAACATGACGACTGCGGTGAACTGTTACCGGTAGCTAAATTATGATTACGCAAACTGAATTATTAACAAAAAAAGGTGAACACATCAGGCAGATGTTTGGCTCTATTGCCAGTGTCTACGACCTGTTAAACACCATCTTAAGCTTCAACTTTGACAAAAGCTGGAGAAAATTTGCCGTTAAGGTGAGCGGCGTCACCCCGGACGCAAAGATCATGGACGTATGCACCGGCACGGGCGACCTGGCAATTGCCTATTCCAGAGTCCTGGACGGTCGCGGAAAGGTGTTTGGCAGTGATTTTTGCCATGAAATGGTGAAACTGGCGGCACACAAACTCATAAAAAGAAACCTCACCGGCGCCATCAAGGTGATGGACGCCGATACCCTGCGCCTACCCTTTCGCGCCAACACCTTTCAAGTCACCTCCGTAGCCTTCGGCATCAGAAACGTTTCCGATTTAAAGGCAGGCATCGCTGAAATGGCGCGGATAACCGAGTCGGGCGGGCGGGTCGTCATCCTCGAATTTTCACAACCGACCAATCCCGTATTCAAATCCATCTACTATTATTATTTCAAAAAAATACTCCCTTGCATCGGCAAGCTCATCTCACGCAGCAAATTCAACGCATACTCATATCTGCCGTCATCGGTGCTAAACTTCCCTGATCGCCACGGCTTAAAGGCACAGATGGAGTCCTGCGGGCTGCAAGACGTAAAAATCTATGCAAGAACCCTCGGCGTCGTCACCGTCCACGTAGGCCGGAAACCAACCACACAAAGGTCGGGTGGATTAAGCGCGGCGTATCCACCAGATAATGACTTTACCGCAGAGAACGCAGAGTACGCAGAGAAATAAACATCGTAGGGGGTCTCCGCCCCCCGGCATTGAAACAAAGGAACGTCACCGTAAAAAAGATGCAAAAAAACGGGAATGCTCCCGCTGAATACTGATTGTGTACCCACCGATTAGAATCGCTGTTTTCTCTCAATCGCCTCGGAGAAAGCCTTTCGTGGCGTATTTTTTCTGGCGCAGAGACGGCTTCCAACCTTGCTTTCCACGGATATTTTTGTTACACTGCTACCCATGGATCTAAGCAACTTAATCATCTCAATACCAACGATACTTTACGCTCTTACCATTCATGAATACGCACATGGTTGGACGGCGAACAAATTCGGAGACCCTACGGCAAGGTTACAGGGGCGTTTGACGCTCAACCCGATGGCGCACATCGACATCCTCGGCGCGTTGTGCTTTGTTATTGCCCATTTCGGGTGGGGCAAGCCGGTTCCGGTAAACCCTTATAATTTCAAGAACCCACGCCGTGACAACGTGGTAGTTTCCTTTGCAGGCCCTGCGTCTAATTTCATTTCAGCGCTGTTGTTTGGCATCATTTTTCATTTCTTGCGTGAAGCGTCGTTTATTCCCCTTAATTTGCTCTCCTTTTTGATCAATCTCTTTTTAACGGGCATCGTTATGAATCTGTCCCTCGCCTTTTTCAATATGATTCCATTATACCCGCTGGATGGTTCTCATATATTGGAGGGATTATTGCCCTACCCAATGGCCATGAAATATAAGGAGATTGAACGTTACAGTTCCTATATTCTATTGGGATTGATTCTTATGGGGAATTTTACTAACGTGTCGATTCTCAGTTTGGTGCTCGGCCCGCCCATCCATTATTTCCTCAGGCTATTTGCCGGCTTGTAAGAACCTTCTATGGGAAGTTACTCTCGTTTCCATTCAAGGAGGCCGCTATGCATGTCATGAATACATCCCGTTGAAGGTGCAAGATACCCTTAATGTCTTGGCGTGTCTACGCCTGCTACCTAATCGCCTCCCTTTTGCCCACGGTTACGAAAGGGATTCCTGGTGGGGGAAAACGGTATATATACTCTAAACGGTTGAGATTTTAACTTTTTCAAAAGACTGAAAGTTCCAC
>CAYHFB010000031.1:0-15730 GCA_964355695.1 uncultured candidatus Brocadiaceae bacterium | reverse complement strand
ATACACTTTCAGCCCTTCTGGCCCGGTTGTAGAGCGAAGAGGTTCTTCGCTCTACATGAAAAAGTTGCATAGTTTAACTTCCTTATGAAAATAAACCACAGATAAAAATGCTAACAATACAAACCCCAAACAACTATGAATCGGAACGCGGCTATATCCTCTCTGTGATACTCGGTGATTTTCTCGGCCTTGAATATAAACATCATTGTGAAGACAGACATGATATAAGAATAACCACGGAAGACGGAAGAGAATTGGTAGTCGCCGACGAACTTTTCTCTGTTTCGGAACTATCATGGTTAAAACCCGATTCTTTACCCATAACGCCTTTAAAATGGTGGGCATTGGACGGAACGCCTTTTGGGTTAGGGGCTGCACATAACAAATTACCGGTAATTTACGGTAGAAATCCTGAAGATACAGGATTTTTTACCCTTTCGCAGGACAAGATTCATTTGGGGCTGGACGTCTTCGGCTCTGCGTTTTTTATGCTCTCCCTTTACGAGGAGGTCGTCAAGGCAGACCGTGACCCTCGCAATCGTTTTCCATACACCGCCTCTTTAGCCTTTCGGTCAGGATTTCTTGACCGCCCGATTGTCAACGAATACGTTGAAATCCTCTGGGCGTGTCTGTCACATTTGTGGCCGGGATTGCGACGCAAACAGCGCCAGTTTCAAATCTACGCCAGCCATGACGTTGATGCCCCATTTTTATGGGCTACTACAAGCATTAAACTATTAATGAGAGAATGTATCTTTGCCATTACGAGAAGCCACTCTCCATCTCTTCTCGTAAACAATGTCCTTGCGTGGGTTAAGATAAAGACCCTAGGGGAAAAACGAGACCCGTACAATACCTTTGACAGGATTATGGACATCAGTGAAAAACATAACCTAAGATCGTCCTTTTATTTCCTAGCAGGCAATACGGCAGGCGGTCTGGACGGTGATTATCGCATGGAACACCCGCTCATTTTGGAACTGCTACGTAATATTCATAGGCGGGGACATGAGATAGGCCTGCATCTAAGCTATAATACCTTTGACAGTGCGGTTCAAACGAAGAAGGAATTCCAACACCTTAAAGAGATTTGCGCTTCACAGGGAATAGAGCAGGAACGGTGGGGCAGCCGGCAGCATTTTCTTAGATGGAAAACGCCGGTAACCATTCAAAATGTATCGGATGCAGGATTGGATTACGACACAACAGTATCCTTTGCAGACACACCCGGATTCCGTTGCGGGGTATGTTATGAATTTCCCGCATTCAACGTATTAACGGGCCAAAAGCTGCCGGTAATCGAGCGGCCGCTTGTCATCATGGATTGCACGGTCACCGGGGCGGGTAGTATGGGGCGAGACCTGGATGCGCAGCAGGCAATCAACACGATTTTAAACTATCGGAACCAATGCAAGCGATATCATGGTAATTTTACGATTTTATGGCATAACAACAGATTTGTGAATGAGCAGGAAGTTGAAATTTATCGGCAGTCCATAGCATGAAAAACCAAAAACCAAAAATTCTTATTATCAGTTATTACTTCCCCCCCCTCAACGCGATAGCGTCGTTGCGGATATATTCATGGGCAAAATACTGGTCAAGGATGGGTTACGAAGTATGCGTACTCACCGCCGAAAGAAAACAAAGCACCGATCATCTCGATTTACAGATCGACATGGACGTGGCAGCGTCCGTTAGGATTGAAGAAATCCCCTATAAGTCTCTCAAAAAAAAACCGCTACATCAAACAAAAGGAAAAAGCCTGTCTCCTGGGAAGAAAAGATTTAGCGTAATATCCGTAGCTAAAAAATGCGCGAGAAAAATAATATATACTATTCGACACGTTACGGGAATAGACCCCTATAGCCCTCATTTGTGGATTTTTCCGACCGTTAGAAAAGCATTGGAAATACATAAGCAGTGGCCTTATGATCTGGTGATAAGTTCTTATGCCCCGCCAGCCTCACACATCATTGGTTCAATACTAAAGAAAAAGCTTCCTGTGTATTGGGTGGCAGACTATCGTGACCTATGGTATGGTAATTATCATTACTCCGGTAAATGGCCATTTGGCTACCTGGAATACCTCATCGAATACTTCTTTGTAAAAAGGGCCGATTTCATCACTACCGTGTCAGACCCTTTGAAAGACAGCCTGACTTCCCTGTTTGGAAACAAGGTGGTCACCATCGAAAACGGTTTTGATAACGAGGATTTGGATAAGTTGGGGACAACCGGCGTTTTTCCTGACGATGGCAAGATTCGCCTAGTCTATACCGGCAGGATTTATGCGGAAAATCAGGACTATATGCAACTGTTGAAGGCGCTTGCGATCTTAAAAAACAGGGGCATACCTTTACAGGAAAAATTAGAGGTTATATTTTATGGTTTCCTCCTGGAGCCTATTAAGCTTATGGTCGCGAAATATAATCTGGAAAACATTATCATAATGCATGGTTTTGTTGACCGGAAAACAGCTTTGCAGGCGCAAAGAGATGCAGACGCCTTGATTTTCTTTGATTGGCAAGACTCTACAGAAAAGGGTATGTTGACCGGAAAGTTTTTCGAATATATGTTTTCTGGAACCCCCGTTTTAAACATTGGCAATAGTTATGAAACGATTAACAGTAAGCTGGTAGATGAGGCAGGGATCGGCGTCAATGTTGTAGGGTCTGCTGAAAAGCTGGCAGATGCGATTGAAACCCTGATACGTGGCGGCAAGCTGCCCTACCAACCATCACAAGAAGTCCTGTTGCGGTTCACAAGAAAATATTTGGCGGAAAAAATGATTGAAGAGATAACGGCACGGTTGCCAGCTTCAACATAGCAAATAAACACGAGGTAACGTTCCGTTAGGAACGACATATTGGAGAAAAACAATAGGGTTTTAAATATATCAAGTCTACGGCATTTTGTGTTTGTATGCTCTTGTTATTTCTACCGATATTTTGTCGCTACGGGACATTTAAAAAAAATAATCTTTTCCAGGGTAGTACCATAGGAGATCGCCCATGGCGTACACCAATACTTTAAAGGTATTTGAAACATTACGTTCGGTTTTCGATGAAAAGCAGGCAACCAAGATTGCTGAAGCAGTCGAAACTGCATTGGAAACAAACAATGCAACATTACTTGAAAAAGTTGCCACAAAAAGTGATCTAGCCGAAACGAAAGCGGAAATTATCAAATGGATGTTTATATTCTGGATTGGGCAATTCGCTTCTATCGTTGGCGTTTTGACTGCAATTCTTTTTGCGTTCTTCAGGAAATAATGTGGGTGTTATTTCAGGAGAGAATGTATTCTCCTGGTATCAAGCAATGCCTTTTCCATCGGCACAAGCGGCGTAATCTCTATGTCGGTAAAAAACGGAAACAGGGGTAACTTGGAGACGATTTCTTCAACCTCTTCATTGGATTCCGCGTCAATAATAGCGGCAGCCCCGCGCCGACCCGACAGTTTACCGCCCGCCAGTATCTTCCCCCTCCGTTGAAAACGGGAAAAGTATTCCCACTCTTTGATCACATACCCCAGGAAGTCCTTCACCGGCATTTGCGGCATTTGCTTCACCTCGACCTTTAAAAGAAATAACATAGCGGTTGCCTTTCGATATTAAAGGATAATGTAGGGACACGGTGTCCGTGTCCCTACGATATAAGCGACATTATTTTGTCAAAAAAAACGAATGCATCCTGATAACCCACTAAGAACAACCAGGCTTACATCGCTAAACCGCCATCAACACTGACAACATGGCCGTTAATGTATTTTGCATTATCGGATAACAGGAACGCGGCAACTTTTGCGACTTCTTCAGGTTTACCAAATCTTCGGACGGGAATCATCTCAACCATTTTGTCCTTATATTCCTGCGGAAGAGTAGCCGTCATGTCCGTTTCGATAAAACCGCAGGCAATAGAGTTTACCGTTACGTTTGCCTTACCCACCTCTTTGGCTAGCGCCTTGGTGAAACCGATCATACCGGCCTTTGAGGAAGAGTAGTTCACCTGCCCTGCCATGCCCATTATCCCGCTTACGGAGGTTATATTGAGGATACTCCCCCCCTTTTGTTTGATCATTTGCATAATAACCGCCTTGGAGAAGGTATAAACACTCTTGAGATTGGTATTAATAACGTCATCCCAATCATTTTCCCCCATCAAGGCAAGGAGTTTATCGCGTGTGATGCCTGCATTATTTACCAGAAAGTCTATCCTGCCGAAGGTATCTTTTACTGCCTTCACAACGTTTTTTGCGCCTTCAAAACTGGCTGCATCAGACTGGAAAGAAACGGCCTTTGTTCCCATCGCTTCAATTTCTTTTATCAGCGTTTCAGCAAGTTCCTTGTTTTTGCTGTAGGTAAATGCAACGTTGCATCCATTCCTGGCAAGCTCCAGGGCAATCGCCCTCCCTATTCCCCTTGTACCACCGGTAACAATCGCCACTTTGTCCTTGAATTCCATTCAGTCCCTCTCCTTCTTAATTGGTAGTTATCATGAAAATTTTACAGATTTTCAAGGTATACTAAAGCAATGAATTTAGAAATGCAAGGTAAAAATGTGAGAGCAGGTAAGCAAGCTGGCGGGTAAAAGCATGGGAACCACAGATTACACAGATTTTTGGTAATGACTCAAGTAGGCATTCTGAAGGCTAAATCATGTGTGATTACACATGATTTCTGACAGCCGAAGGCTTTTATCCTTCAGCCACCTATATACTCTAGACGGTTGTGATTTTGATTTTTCCAAAAGACCGAAGTTTCACGTCTACAAGGATTTCCAGCCGGAATTTGCCAATAATTAAAGTTAAGTATTCGCTCGTTTGGAGTATAAATACTTGCATAAAAGACAACGACCCCATGAACTGTTACGCTATTACCGTGTTCGCAGTGAATACTGTTTTATGTCCCTTTATTAAATACCTTTTGACACCACCCAATTTTTCTGTTTCAATAGATGTGAATATGATAGACACTAATTTAGTTGTTAAAAAAAACATGCATGATAAAGTAAAAGAACTCCCCGATAAAATAGTTTGGTCTGTATTTCTTCTTGTATCTTTTTTCCTGTATTTTTCAGGCATTGTCTGCCTTTACGCATTTTTCAGAAAAAAGGTTTTAAAGCGATACCGGAGCATTATCCTGGTATATCACGAAATCAGTAAACAGGGAGCAAGCTCAAAATACGCCGTTTCAGTGGAAAACTTTGAGAAACAAATGGATTACATTAAACGCCACTTTTCAACCGTTTCTCTCGACACTATCCTTGAAACACATGAAGGAAAATTAAGTAGTGCAACAGACACCGTTGCCATAAACTTTGACGACGGTTTTAAAGACAATTTTCTTAACGCATATCCCGTACTAAAGAAATATCAGTTGCGAGCCACCATATTCCTCGTCAGCGGGTGGATTGTACACAAAAAAGATATGCTAAATTGGGAAGAAATCAAGCTTATGGAAAAAAATGGGATTGATTTTGGCAGCCACACGGTGAACCATCGGATGTTATCGGGTCTTGACAGTAATGCTGCAAATGATGAAATTTGCCGTTCAAAGGCAGACTTGGCGAACTTACTCACGAAAGAGATGTGCTATTTTGCCTACCCATACGGGAAAAAGCGGCATTTTACGGAAGAGATAAAGGCTAAGGTTAAACAGGCCGGTTATAAGGCGGCCTTCACCACGGAGAATAGGGAAATCAATGCACACAGCGATAGGTTTGAATTGGGGAGATTTTGCATAAGAAATTATCCCTTGTACGCGTTTAAAGCAAGGGTGTCTGGCATATTCGAGAACCGGTTCGCTCTTGCAATGAGGAAGTATATCCTACGCCGTTAAAACCTTGCTTTTCATAACAGTTATTATCAATTTATTAGGTAGTCAACCGTTAAAATCAAAGAAATCAATGGAATCAAAAGAATCCGTAACTAAGAACATCGTCAGGTACTCGTCAAGCAAGGTCTATCAACAACTCCTTTCCTTGTTAACCGCCTTTATAAGACCGAAGCTTCTCTCCCCGGAACTCTACGGCCTATGGAATATCCTCAACATTATTCCAACGTATGCATCCTATAGCAACCTTGGCACGTTCGATATCATGCGGTACATGATACCCTATCACGAAGGGAAAAAAGAGCATAAGAAAAGCCTGGAGATCAGGGATAGTGTATTTTATGGCACCCTGTTTCTTAATCTATTTATCGTAGCGGGACTCATTATCTTTGCCTTTGTAATGAACTATGAGTTTCATGTACAAGTAGGCATAATAGCGATGGCCTTCGTCGTTATTATCTCCTGGTACTATGAAAACTTTGTTGTCCTGCTAAAAGCATACCAGAATTTCAAGCTCATAACCTCTACTTTTTATTTGAAGGCGACGATTACCTTTGCCTTAACTGTTGTTCTTATTTACTTTTATAAGATATACGGCGCGTATCTTGCCTTTCTGTTATCATTCGGTATTGTAGCGCTTTACCTAAGATTAAGATATCCCTCTCCCACTCCTTACGCGAAATTCAAGTATAGTATATTTGCGGACCTTGTTATAAGAGGATTCCCCATTATGCTTTACAACTTTACCGCAATATTAATTAATACCTCAGACAGGATCATTATCTCATACTTTCTAGGCACCGAACAACTTGGTTATTATGGGATAGCGGATATGGTGCTGGGTTTTATCATACAAATCCCGGGTACTGCCCGTGAAGTGATAGAGCCGAGGATGATGCAAGACATCTACAAGTGTTCCATGAAAGATCACCTGAATGAATACTTTATAAAACCCATGTTTCACACGGCCTATTTAATGCCCTTCCTGATAGGCGGTATTTTTTTTACTTTGCCCGTAATCATTCCATTGCTGCTTCCAAAATATACTAATGGAATAGTGTGTGCGCAAATCGTTGTATTCGGCAGCTACTTTGTTGCAATGTCATATACGGCACGGGGAGTCATCGTGGCCTACCAGTGGCAATTGCGCGCATTGTATATAATGTTATTTGCATTACTGGTAAACGCAGCCGTCAGCATATTTTTCATAAAAAACGGACTGGGTATCAAAGGTGTGGCCGTTGGCGGCAGCCTCTCTTTTTTCGTTATGTTCATCGGCCTGGTTATTTTTGTTAAAATATTAAGCAACCACTCGATACAAAACTGGGGTAAAAACATCCTCGGTTTATCGTATCCGTTTCTTATTATGGGCGTCTCTATAGCATTTTTAGAGTATACCAGCCGAAGCATTCAAATGGACGATTACCTCTGCGTATATTTCGACGTGTACTTGGCGGCAGGTGTTAAGCTTTTTGTCTATTACGCGATTATGGCCTTCGTTATTTATCGGGCACAGTCAAAGTACCCATTTCTGAAAATTATCAACCTGAAAAAATTGCAGAGAAAGAAATAGTTTCAAATCTGCATCAAAGGACTATATGTTATGAATAAAGACAAATTAAAAATATTAATTGTGAGTTGCTATTTTCCGCCGCTTAACGTAATAGGAGGAATGCGAGTCTACTTTTGGGCAAAATACTGGTCAATGATGGGTCATGAGGTATGCGTTGTTACCATAAAAAACGACTTACTGGATAGTCCGCTCAACCTACCCATTGACGCAGATGTGCAAGCGCGCGTAAGGATAGAAAAAGTGCCTTTGCCTCACAAGATATTTGACATATACACATCAAAACAAAACAGCTACGTGAACAAGACAACTGATACCAAATCGCATAAACGGTCTACCACGGCAGGCAAACTGGCCAGAAAAATAGCAAGGGCTCTCATGCACTATAGCGGCATAGACCCCTTCAGCCCCCATTTGTGGGCCATTGCTGCGGTTAAAAGTTCACTTGAAATATACAAACAATGGCCATTCGATATCGTTGTAAGCACCTTCGGCCCCCCTGCCGCACATCTTACGGCATCGAAGCTGAAAAGGAAACTCAACGTCTTTTGGGTGGCAGATTACCGGGATTTGTGGTACGGGAACTATTATTACTCAGGGAAATGGCCATTTTCGTTTATTGAAAAATGCATAGAAAACATCGTTGTTAAAAAGGCTGATTTTTTTACGACGGTGAGCAGTTTATTCAGCGAACACCTGGTCGCAAGGTTTGGGGAAAAGGTGGCCACCTTTGAGAATGGCTTTGACACAGAGTCCTTAGAGAAAATAGCGGCTGGGCGTGCATTTCCAGACGACGGCAAGGTCAGGCTCGTCTATATCGGCCAACTTTATCGGGGAAAACAGAACCCGGCACGGTTTTTTGAGGCGATTGGTATTTTAAAAAACCGGGGAATATCAGTAGAACAGCATATAGAGATACTTTTCTACGGACATCCGGACACATTTATTACCGATATGATAACCAAATACAACCTGGATGCCGTCGTCAAAGTACACGGGTTTATACCTCGTGAAAAGACATTACAAGTCCAAAGAGACGCCGATATGCTTATATTCATTGACTGGCAGGACCGTAACAACACGGGAATGATCCCTGGAAAGCTTTTTGAATATATGCATTCCGGCACGCCTATCTTAAACATCAGCATGTCACCCGGCTCGTTACCCTGCAAATTAATTGAAGCTGCCGGTGTCGGTATTACGGTTAACAATGCCCCCGAACCGATAGCCAATATCATTCAAGAGGTCATACATGGAAAGAAAGTGCCTTATAACCCAGCAAAAGACATTCTAGCCAGGTATACAAGAAAGTATTTGTCAGAAAAAATGTTAGAAGAGATTATTGAACGTTTTAATAAACGCTAATCTTACCGTTCCGCTGTGATGGACAAAGGCTTGATCTTCATTTTCGGCATAGTTGGATTTTCAGGATTGACGGTCAACTTCTGTTCTCTTGGGTTAACAACTACGTCTAACTCTTCCATCGGAATTGCTCCCAGCAGTACTTCATTTCCCATAACGAAGGCATTACAGACCGCCCTTCTGTTTGCAAAGCGGATTTCTATGGGGCCAACGACGTCGCACGTTTTTGTCTCTCCATCCGCCAACGCTACCTCCCGTTGCTCAACCAGCTCCAATCCCAACGGTATCTTTACATGTTCAGGGATTACCAGCATATACGCGCCGGAGTCAACTAAAGAACTAACTTTGATATTCCTTACCTGGTCTTCTACGATAAAACCTCTCCGTGACAAACCAATATCATCGGCGTTAATTAGCGATATTTCGGCATAGATCAAACCCATAGTTTAGTCCATTTCTTATTTTTGTGTGACAGGTTCGCCTGTATAAAGCACACGGAATTTGCTGGTAGGTATCTTTTCCACGTTTTTATAGAACCCCGGATACAATTCCTCCCATCGTTTGAGGTTCTCCTCCTTTGAAGGTCCCAGAAGCTGTGGCCACAAAACCATGGCTGGGCCGCTATCTCCCAAAAACATGCCATAAATTTGCAATGCTCTGGCTACAATTTTACCTTCACGGTTTAAACCCCAGGCGTTGAAATCTTTTTCTCCGAGCGAGGGGTCAAGTTGAAATCTCATACCCTCTACGGGGTACTTGTCGCCATCGAATCGACCGTCACTACGGCACGCGGGTGGATATATGAAGGTTTCATAGACGTCATCCTTATCACCCCTGTTTTGTACGAAGCCTAAAGCTAAGGCGTGCCGTATTTCACCGGCAGCCAACTCCTCAGGGCGAAGAAGACCGGCAATGAGAGGAAAACCGGACCCCCTCCCCCCCCGCGCCCGCCAGCGTCTTCCCTCAAAAGGATTTCCTACCCCACTGCCGGTAAGATCCCAAATATTAAAGGTTGAACACTTTGGTGTGCCGTCTTCCATGCGGGTGTAATATCCGAACTCCCAGGCGGTGTTTTTTAAGGGGTCAACAATACACAAATGATGCTCTGGCGAAGGTTCCGGATACATCGTCTCGGTTAAAGGAACACCAACGTCGCTCCATCCGTCTCTGTCTTTGTCCCATGTATCAAATATTACGTCACTACGCATCTTTACATGCGGTATGTTTACAGAATTAACTACCCATACGGGAATCGTATAGGCTTTGGTCAAACGTATATTTTTCGCTTGAGTAACGGCAAAGGCAATAATTTTTTGAGAATCCGGATGCGTCGGTATGTTTTTTGGTATCGGCTTATTCCATGGCGAGTTGTCAGAGAAAGGCCTATATGTGCCGGGCAAGCTGTTACCGATTATTCCCTGCTTTGTGTAATCACCGGAATAAAACCCATGATTGCCGGAATTGGTGGTGGATTTAGTCTCCTGTGCAAGTGAACATCTCCCACCCACCAATACGATAAATGATACAAAAAGTATTATTCTCGTTTTGGAAAAACTTTCAAAAAGCACATTGATAGGTATTTTGTTAGACATTTAATTAAATCTCCCTCCCGCTTGTATTGTTTTCCAATGCCTGCAGACGTTAAATCATTTCAAAATTTTCTCTATGATTTTCTTTATTCCAAATTCCCGAACACATGAAATCATCTCTTTCAAGGACATCTTTTTAATCTTGTTAAAGACAAGCTTTTTGTTGTTTCTGGAATTTATTTTATCAGTCTCTCTTTCGATTTCAGAAACAAGCATCCTAAATTTGTCGTGTGCTATATTAAGGCAAAAGCAGTTCTCAGGACTCTGGTGGGAGTAAGAAGAACTATCGAAATTCTCCGGAATGAGCCCTTTTTCTTTACAATACTCGAAGGCCTCTGTTCCCGGATATGGCATAAAGATACTGTAGATGGTCTCGTCTGCATTCACTTTCTTGATGATGTTGAGGGTATCTTTCAGGGTTTCTTCCGTTTCCCAGGGAAAACCGACCATGAAAAAAGCGCCCAGCCCAATTTTATGTTTTTTAATGATGGCACATGCCCTCAGCACCTCTTCTACGGTTATTCCCTTCCTTATTTTCGCCAGTATCCCATTATTTCCCGATTCAATGCCTAACGTAATGAATTCGCAGCCACTATCCTTCATACATTGGATAATATCGTCTTCAACTGATTTGATATTGATTTCGCAACGCCACGTCGTTTTCGGGGTGTATTTTGCGAGATGGCTACAAAGTTCAAGGATGTACTTCTTGTTGATTCCAAATGTATCATCATCAAATTCAACGTAATATATTCCTCTTTTGTTCAAGAGTTTAATTTCTTCGACAACACTTTGCGGCGAACGAAACCTGGCCTTCCTGCTCCACACGTGTCGGGAACCACAGAACCAGCAATTATAGGGACAACCCCTGATGGCAAAGACATATCGAAAGACGTTGTTGTGGTATTTATGATAATCCTTGAGGGAAGACTCCGCTGATTCGGCGGGAAAACACAATGAGTCCAGGTCCTCTATGTACTGTCTTGGTACCGTATTTACCACTTCTCCGTTATCACGATAATAGATACCGGGAACGCCTTTCCAACCCGGCTTATTATAGATGGTTTTTAATAACTCAACCATGGTTTCTTCACCTTCACCGTTAACCCCTATATCAAACTCTTTCCTATTCAAAATGTCGGAGCTCATTATCGAAGGATGTGGTCCACCGGTTATTACAATGGTCTTGTTATCTATTTCTTTAGCAATTTTCGCGACGATGCTTGCCGATTCAAAATTTGGAGTTTTTGACGTTATGCCCACGACGTTTGGCCTATAGTTAAGGATGGTTGTTCTTACCTCATCCCAGATGCTTGCCGATGCATTTTTAAGGGCATTACGATAATTCGTAAAACCGGCCCCGGTTAAGTGAGAAATGCGCATTGAGACGCTTTTCGGCATAAAATCCGCGTTGTACACCATCACGTCCCAATCGGTATGTTTCCTAATAGTTCCCGCCAAATAGCCCAAAGACAAAGGATATTTATTCAGTGAATATTTGTCATGAAATAATCTGTAAAAAGGTGGTTCAATAAGAAGGATTTTGTTTTTGCATGGTGTATTCAAATTTTGACATGAGCTCTATTTAAATGTTATGGAATTTCCAACCGGTTGTGCAGAAGTTCCCGTTGCACAAATAAAAACTGCCAGGCCTAACTTAACGGTTGTAATGGTATCTTAATAAAACTGCTTCACAAAGCAACGCGTGAGAATTATTCTACGATTTT
The DNA here is from genome assembly GCA_964355695.1 of uncultured candidatus Brocadiaceae bacterium. Lineage (GTDB taxonomy): Bacteria > Planctomycetota > Brocadiia > Brocadiales > Brocadiaceae > JACVXV01. The sequence goes on along the minus strand of CAYHFB010000031.1, from coordinate 3,648 downwards.
AATGGTTTATTGTCAATGTTCTTCATGTTGTGCTGCTGTTTTTATGCGTCTTTCCACTCGTTTTAGTTACGTATTTAAGATAATCCCCGCTCCAAATCTCCCCGTTTCTTTCTGCTGGTAACGGTATGAGAAAAACCGGTCATGATTACAACGGGTACAAATCTGCGCAACTTCTATGTTTTCTTCGGGGATGCCCATCTGCATCAGTTGTCTCTTATTCGCCTCCCACAAGTTGAAAAAACCTTTGTTCTCCGATATCACTGCTCCCATGTACCCTTCATAAACATCACTATTACTGGTTACTTTGCTGATTATTTCAGCGCCCACCTCGTAACAGCACGGACCGATAGAGGGACCTATGCCCACATAAATATCCTTTGGTAAACAATTGAACCTTTCCTGTAACGCCCGGACGGTGTTTTGAGCAATTTTGCTGAGCGTACCTTTCCACCCCGCATGGCTGGCGCCAATGGCCTTTTTTCCTGCATCAAAAAAAAGCATGGGAACACAATCCGCCTGCAACACCATGAGATAGATATTGGGAACGTCGGTTATCATAGCATCCGTTTCCGCTATTACCATGTCGTAATGCAATGCCCCCCCCGACTTTTTTACCGTTACAACATTACCGCCATGCACCTGACGTACCGTCGTGAAATTGTCTAATGGAATTCCCAACACTGTGGCCAGACGTTGCCGGTTTTCACGGACTGTTTCAGGGTTATCTCCTACGTGAAATCCGAGATTTAAAGAGTTATATGGCGGTTTGCTAAAACCACCGTTTCTGGTGGAAATAAAATGTGAAATTTCTTTGTGTGGCAGGAGATTTTGGAATGACCATAATGGGACATTATCCGCGCGTTTCTCAATCACAGCGCCACCTTTGATTGTGCAAAAAGGTTAAAAATAAGGGAATGTGAGTGGGGGTTTTTCACCACTTTTCTTTTTCAGAAATAATGGTAAATGGTAATACCTTAATTACCGCAGGTTAAAGGCCTATATTTTTTTCAGTGACAACATATCTGGCCTGACTTTTAATAATAGACTCAAGGTGGCAACGGTAATAAATCCTTCACCTAGTCCGATGACGGCGTGAATGCTTGCCATTGCAGGCACGGCTATCTTCGCAGGCACGGTGCCGGAAATACCCAGCTCAATAGCGCAGCAAACGGCCGACAACACAAGCGAGAGCCATGCCGCCACAAAGCCTCCGGCAAAAACACCTCTCTTTCCCGATACAAAAGACTGTACGGCGGCATTGACGTAGTATCCTAAAAATCCCCCAACAACGCCCATATTGAAAATATTGGCAGCCAGGGTGGTAATACCACCATCCTGAAAGACCAGGCATTGAACGAACAGCACGGTTGTCATGATAAGCACGGATGCCCACGGCCCTAGAAGAATCGCAATAAGGGTCGCGCCCATGAAATGACCACTCGTTCCCCCGCCAACGGGAAAATTGAACATTTGCACGGCAAAGATAAAGGCAGCCATAACCCCTAAGAGGGGGATGTGTTTTTCCGATATTGCTTTGTTTGCCTTGCGCACGGCAACGGTGATAAATATGCCGGAAATCACCGACATCCCTATCCATGTCCTGGTATCTAGAAATCCATCGGGAAGGTGCATTCGTTTGCCTTTTAACAGGGTGTCTTGTGTTTCAAACTAAACCGCTATTACTCGTTTTGCCGTAAAGAGAAAACCACCGCATGGGATTGCTCATGGCTACGGAATATACAACGAACCACATCAAAAGTCAATAGCACTCTTTGTTTAAACCTTTGGGATTCTTAACAACAGCATTTTCCCGTCATTTCTTAATTATCACCCATCAAATCATTGATAGCGTATTTGTTTTGAAATGCAGACTGGTAATTCATATAATAAAGGTTGCGGTGCCTTAAGCGTTTTGGAAAATTATGCAATTACGGTAATTTTGCTCAGTATTTCTTGTACCTTAAAACATTTGAAAAGGTTTATTTATGAGAACGGTGATTACAGGGGGTGCGGGATTTGTTGGTTCACACATGTGTGACTACCTGCTGGAAAAGGGACACGAAATTGTCTGTATCGACAATCTGTTAACGGGTAATGTGGAAAATGTAGCCCATTTACTTGGTAACAAACGGTTTAGTTTCGTTAATTACAACGTAAGCAGCTACATTTACGTGAGCGGAAACGTAGATAATGTGTTACACTTTGCATCACCGGCAAGCCCTTTAGATTACCTGGAGTATCCTATAGAAACCTTAAAAGTTGGTTCTCTGGGTACCTTGCACAGTTTGGGATTGGCTAAGGCCAAAAAGGCGACGTTCCTGCTTGCATCCACGTCTGAAGTCTATGGCGACCCACAGATACATCCCCAGAGCGAGGATTACTGGGGAAACGTTAATCCCATCGGCCCTCGTGGTGTTTACGACGAGGCCAAGCGGTTTGCTGAGGCGATTACCATGGCTTACCATCGTAGCCACCAGGTAAATACAAAGATTGTAAGGATATTTAACACTTATGGACCGCGTATGCGGATTAAGGATGGCCGTGCGTTGCCTAATTTTATGTGCCAGGCAATTAGAGGAGAAGATTTGACCATGTATGGAGATGGCCTGCAAACGAGAAGTTTCTGCTATGTGTCTGATCTCGTAGAGGGTGTTTACCGTCTCCTTATTTCTGACGAACATGAGCCGGTAAATATAGGCAATCCAGAAGAGATAACCGTGCTACAGTTGGCTAAAGAAATCCTTGCCCTAACCGGCAGTAAAAGTAAAATAGAATATTGCCCCCTGCCGATTGATGACCCAAAAGTACGGCAACCTGACATTACCAAAGCCAGGAAACTATTGGGGTGGGAACCGAAAGTATCCCGTAAAGACGGACTGATGAATACCATACGATATTTTAATGAAGTTTTACCAAAAAGCAGATTATGAAAAAAGTGATCGGAATTGCCGGCAGCCCCCGGCGGAACGGAAATTCTGAAAGAGCGCTTGATAGCATGTTAAAGGGCATTGAAATGGCGGGCGGCTGTATCGAAAAGATTGTTATCCGCGATAGTAACGTTTCTCCTTGCAACTCATGCGGCGGCTGCCATGTAAACGGAATGTGTGTTATTGATGATGACATGCAAAAGATGTATCCTAAATTCGTTGAGGCGGATGTCATTATTGTGGCCTCTCCCCTTTACTTTATGGGTGTGAGCGCCCAGTTAAAGGCGTTTATAGACCGTTTTCAGTCTTTTTGGTCGAGAAAGTACCTTTTGAACCAACCCATCAGAAATGGTGGAATAATGTCCCGCGGTTATTTTATAGCAACCGCTGCCCGTAGCGGCAGTGAAGAATTGTTCGTCGGCGCAATTAAAACCATAAAAGCATTTTTTCACGTGACCGATACAAAATACATCGGCAATTTATTGTTATCCGGTTTAGAGGAAAAAGATGCTTTAATAAACACGAAACCCGAACTGTTACAGCAGGCATTTAATGCCGGTAAACAATTTTTCAGTAATTAAATGATGTGATGTTTTTTAGCCACGCTATGTACCTTCTCATTTCCAAGTACCAGCTTGGGAATACACCAGAGCTGGAAGCTCCTGCTTCGCTTATTTCCGGTATCCGGCTTGTGAACGGAAGATGCGCAGAAAGCTTTGTG
>CAYHFB010000030.1:0-16147 GCA_964355695.1 uncultured candidatus Brocadiaceae bacterium | reverse complement strand
CTGTAGAAGCGGCGAGTAAGGCATTTCATAACGTATGGTTTTCCCATTGGGTTGTTGGCAAAGCCCACTTTGGATATTGTGCTATTACCGACAGATTGACTGGTAAAAAGTATGGAAGTTTTTATGGTAATCTCATGTTAGATATACTCCGAACGGGCTAAAATTTAACTTTTATTTTGGCAAATTCCGGCTGAAAACCTTTGTAGTCATGAAATTTTGGTCTTTTGGAAAAGTTAAAATCTCAACCGTTTAGAGTATATCTGCTATCTAACGGGGTGAAGATCATCCGCTTTGTCACTGACCAACACGTAATACTGCAGATACTGAAACACCTCGGTCTTTGGATACCGGCGACTTCCAGAGACCCGCCCAATACAAATTTCTCCACTACGTAGGGAAAAACAATTTCATTTCATTTTTTCTGGTATTCCTTCCAGCCGGAGCCTGCAAGGTAGCCGCGCACCACGCATTCTACCGGAAACACCTTCACCTTTTTCACCAGCATGGAGCGCCCCTCCTGAATGTTGCTAAACTGAGCAACGGCGCTATTATTCATGCGTCCGATTTGGGTGGCGATGAGATGGTTTTCGACAACGTCGGAGGTGTACGCAAACCAGAATTCCGAAAGAGCCGTAAGCACCATGCCTTTGTAAGGAATGCCGTCCGACAGGACGACGTCAAAGACCGATATCCTGTCCGACGCAATAATAAGCAAATTATCGCCGATTTCATAAATATCCCGCACCTTACCGCGGTTGCATAGTTTGAGTTGAGGGATTTCCGTAATGAGCAACGGTTTCATGGTATTTTCCATAGAGGTTAATTGAGGCTAAATCGGTTATGCATCCTTAGTAACGAATTGTTTAATACTTTTTGATATTTCCATTGGGCTGCATATTAGTAAAATCAGGGTACATTCAAAAGGGGATTGCGGACTTTAGAGGGTAAGAACTGTTATGAAAGAGGCTTCAATGTAAGCATACATCTGAAGGATAACGTCCTCACGCGAAAATATACTCTTTGTCAATAAAAACATTGACAATAATATTCGTTTTGATAACATTTACTCGTGGGTTGGAATGATCAATGTCCGTTCTGAAAGGAGGGTGATATGATATATCTCACACGCCAGCTAAAGCTTGCTCTTTTTTCCCTATTTGATATCAGTTTGTTTATACCGCTAATCCTTCAATGCTATAGTGAAAAACCGATGTATGCTCAATGTAAACCTCCATTAAAAAAAACGACTACTATGGTTTACCGTCTGAGTGGATTGCTTTTGTGTTTTTTGCTCTTACAGGCATGCACACCAACCCAAAAACAGGGGGGGCTTTTTGTTCACGCAAATGCCCCGGAAAATATGAGCGCACACGGTGCGGTGGCGGTTATGCGCGCTCGTTTTGTTAAGATTGATTTTGGCCTGCTGGAGAGGAGCGCTTCCGCCGGTCGCCGGGGCGCTTTCACGGTGAATCTGTTTGACGATGCGGTCTACCAGGCGGTATTTGACCGCCTTGACCGGAATGAACCGGAAGGGTTCGTATGGATTGGACACCTTGAACACATGGAATATAGCCAGGTCACGCTGGCTGTTGAGAAGGATATTTTGTCCGGGAATATTACCATGCCTGGCGCTATTTATCATGTAAGATACGTGGGCGAGGAAATCCATGCCGTTTACCAGATTAACCAATCAGCCTTTCCGCCGGAAGAGCCGCCCTTGCAGTCAATTCCGCCGTGATATAAGCACAAAATCGAACAAGGAATAACGAATGTCGAATGATAAGGGATATTTCCCCGATAACTGTCAATGAATGCGCACAAACAGGATGTTTTGTTTTCGAGGTCAAAACAATAAATTTCAGAAAGAACAGGTATCCATGGCATGCAGTGAGTCCTTTTCTGTCACCCCTTCAGAGCTGGTCGTTATGGTATTTTCCAGGGGCTACTCCCTTGGCTATATCCTTTCAGCCCTTCGAGCCTGTTGTAGGGCGACCCATTAGGGTTGCCCCGTTGCGTGTACTGTTAGCCGCAAGGCAGAAGCCTTGCCCTACGTATAAAAAATCGCCGAATGCCTAATTTAAGGGCAAAGAACGTATCTGCAACAACACCGGTTGTTGCTGGAAGAGTGATAAATCTCTCAAACCTAATCTAAAAAAGGAGCGTGCAAATGAAGAAAATATGTATGGCTTTGCTGATGATTACCGCAATCAGTATGGGGTGTTTTGGTTCACCGGCTATGGCCAATGACACCGGCGCCGGGCTATTTACCGATGCCATTCAGGCTGGCAGCCTGGACGTTCCCGCCGCAGCCGTTCGCTCCCGCAGTGTCAACGTTAATTTCGATATGCTGGGCGTGGCGTGGGCGAAGCGAGGCGACATTCTTGATTTGAACCTGTTCAACGACGTTTCATTCAAGGCTATCCTGAAGACGGTCAAAAAAGTATCGCCCAAAGGGTTTGCTTATGTGGGGAAATTGAAAGGGGTTGGTCTTAGTACCGTGACCATGGTCGTCGAAGACGGCCTGATGGCGGCAAACATTGTGTTTCCCGGAGGGGCGTACCAGGTGCGTTCCGCGGGGGATGGGGTCCACGTGGTAAGCGAGGTTGACCAAGCCGCATATCCGCCGGAGGCTGAACCGATTCCCGTCGATCTGCCTGCTGACGGCGGCACGGATGAGGCTCCTGCTGATGTTGTAGCTCTCAAAAGTTCACAGATTGAAGTGCTGGTTGTTTACACTGGAGCCGCACGGGCGGCAGCCGGCGGCACGTCGGCTATGAACACCCTGATTAACCTGGCCATCACCGAGACCAACACGAGCTACTCTAACAGCGGCATTACTCAACGGGTACACCTGGCACACGCGGAAGAGGTTTCCTACGACGAATCGGGTTTTAATTGGAACACGACCCTGAGCAGGCTGACCAAGACCTCGGACGGGTTCATCGACAACGTCCACACCCTGCGGAATACTTACAAAGCCGACGAGGTTGTTCTGCTCGTGGCCGACAGCGGGTACTGCGGCCTGGCGTGGCTGATGACAACTGTCTCGAATACCTTCAAAACAAACGCTTTTGCGGTGGTGAATTGGAATTGCGCCACGGGCTATTACTCATTCGGACACGAAATGGGCCACAACATGGGTGCCCGCCACGATTGGTACATGGACGCCGCCAAGAACAGCCCCTACACGTACAACCATGGATACGTAAATCCGGGAACCACGACGCAAACGCGTTGGAGAACGGTTATGGCTTACAATAACGCTTGCGCAGACCGCGGCTTCAGTTGCACAAGGATACCGTACTGGTCAACCCCCCGCAAGAAATACGGCGGACTTCCGTTGGGCGTGGCCAAGAATACTAACTCCACCTGCACCGTAAGCAACCTGAGCAACGCAAAGTGCGATGCGGACAATCACCTTGTGCTGAACAAGACGGCTAAAACGGTGGCTGGTTTCCGTTAACAACGGGGAACCTTCCACCGACAGTCCAGCCTTACCCCTGAGTACCGGCAGCCCCACTAAATGATATGGCAAGCGAGCCATTGAGTTTTAGTGGGGCTTTACGGTAAGGCAACATCAAAGGCCGCTATCCTGTCCGAGCCAACGATATGCAAATTATCGCCGAACGTAAGGCGTTGCGTGATACGGTATCTTTAATCTAACACGCAATCAGTATATCATCCCCGAATGCCTTACGACTCCCCGTTATGGAGGCTGCTCAATAACCATCATGAAAACTTCGAACGGTGCTATGAAGAAAGGTTTGAGCAGAAGTACGGTTTCTTTCGCCCTGTCATTAGAGAGGTTGTCCGGAATTATTTAACCTGCGGCAACCGGATGAATGGCTTTGCCAGGGTGCGCTGTGGTGATTGCAGTACGGAATATCTGCTTGCCTTCAACTGCAAGGACAGGTGGTTTTGCCCGTCATGCCACGCGAAAAAGGTTGTCCAGTTCGGAGATGTCCTACATGAGACCATCTAAGCCCCACAATAAATGAACCTGAAATTATCACATTAAATGATTATTTCAAAGGCGGGGTGATTTCTATAACTGTAGCTACTGAGCGGGGTAACGTTTATAACTCAAAATAAATTCCTGAATCAAACAATGTGAGACTGTGTGCTAAACAAACTGAGACGTAGCAGTCCACCACAGATACCCGTGGTGACTATACAACCCACCTGAAGCTTGTAAGTTCCCCTTAAGAAAGAGGGCTGTCTTTCGCTATTACAAGTACCACACGAACGATTACAACTTTAGCTTGAAACTGGCGGACTTGTCGTCCTTTACCTCTTCTAGCCCTTCCGATCTTAGGCGTAGGCGCAGGTCGTTCGCGCTGTCTGCATAAGCAAGTGCATTTTCGTAGCTGATCTTACCCTCTTTGAAAAGGTTGTACAACGATTGGTCAAAGGCCAACATGCCTTCTTGTGTTCCCTTTAGCATGGTTTCTTTCAGTAAGCCGACCTCTTTTTTGAGGATGAGGTCTCTTACCCGCGGGGAATCAAGCAATATTTCAAATGCTGCAGCGCGCTTCCCGTCTTTTGCCGGTATCAACCTTTGTGAAATGATGGCACGGAGGTTCAGTGAAAGCAGTAGGTATATTTGCTCATGTCGCTCCGCAGGGAAGAAATTTATGATGCGTTCTATGGACTGGTTGGCGTTGTTTGCATGGAGGGTGCCCAGGCAGAGATGACCTGTTTCCGCAAAGGTGATGGCGGATTCCATGGTTTCCGTGTCGCGTATCTCACCGACGAGGATTACGTCGGGGGCCTGGCGCAGGGTGTTCTTGAGCGCGTTGCCGAACGACAGGGTATCCATACCGACTTCTCTCTGGGTAACGACGGATTTCTTATGCTGGTGTACGAATTCCACAGGGTCTTCCACCGTAATGATATGCCCGGAGCTATTGGCATTCCGGTGATCAATCATTGCGGCCAGGGTGGTTGATTTTCCTGAACCGGTGGCGCCGACAACGAGTACCAGCCCCCGTTTGGTCATAATCACGTCTTTAAATATTTGGGGGAGCTTCAGGTCGTCGATGGACTTGATGTTGATCTTTATTTGCCGGATTACCATGCCGATGTTTTTCCGCTGAAAGAAGACGTTTACCCGGAAACGCCCTAATTCAGGACAATACAGGGCGAGGTTCATCTCCATTTTTTCGTAAAACTCTTTTTTCTGCTTTTCGCTCATGATGCTTTCGGCAAGCAAGCGGGTGTCTTCCGACGATAACGGTTTTGTGCCGTAAGGGGTGTTGAAGCCCTCTTTCCGGTGGATGGGAGGGATATCCACGGTGATGTAAATGTCAGAGGCGTCCAGATGCACCATTTCTTGTAATAGTTCTATAATTTCCATTATTTAATTCCATTCAATGCAGCCGGGCCGGTAACCAATTTCTCAATCGCTTCCCTCGTAACGACGTCTTTCTGGTACAAGTCTATTAAGGCCTGATCCATGGTTTGCATGCCGTACTGCCGCCCCGTTTGTAAGGCAGAAGGAATCTGGGCTATCTTATTTTCACGGATCAGATTTTTCACTGCGGACGTACCGATCATGACTTCCAACGCCGCAACTCTTCCCTTTCCGTCTTTTCGCTTTAAAAGCGTCTGGGTTACTACGGCCTGGAGGGATTCGGAAAACATGGTGCGCACCTGCCCCTGTTGTTCCGCTGGAAATACATCGACAATCCTATCCACGGTCTTCGGGGCACTGGAGGTATGCAACGTGCCAAAGACCAGGTGTCCGGTTTCGGCAGCGGTAAGCGCAAGTGAAATCGTTTCCAGATCTCTCATTTCGCCCACCAGAATAACGTCCGGGTCTTCGCGCAAGGCAGACCGCAACGCATTTGCGAAGCTATGGGTATGAGACCCCAATTCTCTCTGGTTAACGAGTGAGGTTTTTGATTGGTGGACAAATTCAATAGGGTCCTCAACGGTAAGGATGTGGCATTTTTCCTCTCGATTGATGAGGTCAATCATAGCGGCCAGGGTTGTGGATTTTCCACTGCCCGTGGGTCCGGTGACGAGTACCAGCCCCTTTTCTTTTTTCGTTAAATCACCGAGTATCTTTGGCATATTAAGCTGTTCTAATGAGGGGATGACCGTAGGTATGGTCCTGAAAACGATGGCTTCTCCCCTGCTCTGCAAGAAGGCGTTTATTCTGAAACGTCCGGCTTCGGTCAGGGCGATGGCGAAATCCAGTTCGTGGAATTCTTCGAAGGTCTTGCGCTGTTGGTCATTGAGTATGCCGTACAACATGTTGTGTACTTCTTCTCTGGGCAGCGGCGGGGCATCCAGTTTTCTCATTTCCCCATGTATACGGATCATGGGGGGTTCCCCGGAGCTTATATGAACATCCGAGGCGCTCTCCTTTTTCCCAAACAACAGAAGCTCTAAAATATCCATTTATCTTCCTCCTATAACAACGTTTTTTATTCGGACGTGCGGACCTCCGTCGCTGACGCGCAACGGGGATTGTCCTCCCTTGCCGCAGCCGCCCAAGCCACCGTGGATATGAAGGTCGCTTCCAATGGCATCAATATTCATAAGCGTTTCAAAGACGTTGCCGGTGAGAACAACGTCACGCACCTTTTCCTGCAGTTTCCCATTCCGTATCATAAAAGCCTCTTCCGCACTGAAGGTAAACATCTCCATGTTCGTTTGGCCGCCCAGCGCCCCAATCGCATATATCCCGTCATCGACTTCGGAAAGCATTTTTTCAAAGGCATAGTCACGCGGCTCCATGTAGGTATTCGTCATACGCACAATCGGCCCGTGGCCGTAACTGATCGCCCGCGCGTTGCCCGTGGGTTTCTCGTTCATCCTGGCGGCCGTTTCTCTCGAATGGAGACGGTTGGTCAGGATGCCATTTTTGATGAGGGCAGTTTTCTGTGTAGGGGTACCCTCGCTGTCGTATTTGTTGTAGCCCGCTTCACCCACAAGGGTGCCGTCGTCTACGATGGAAAGGGCGTCGCTTCCAAACCGCTTGCCGATGACCATAATATCGCGCAGATTGGCATTTTCATAAATAAAATCGGCCTCGCTCAGATGGCCAAACGCCTCGTGGACAAAAACGCCGCAGAGTTTCGGGTCGATAATAACCGTGTATTTGCCGCCCTTTACCGGCGTTGCCGTCAACTGGTCGATTGCGCGCTTGGTAACAATTTCGGTTTCATGTTCCAGATTCTGAACGTTGCGGAAGCCGCGCAAGTCACCCACGGAGTGATACGCCTGCTGCACGTTCATCCCGTCCCGCGCCATAGCAAGGAGTGAAATACCGCAGAATATTGTTTCCTGTGTGATAAAACTTCCATCGGTATTTGCAAAATATACCGTGCCATGAGAATCCACGTATCGCACGTTGGAGGTCTGTATTTGTGGTGAAGAGAGGATGATGCGATTGTATTTATTGCAAAGAGCTTCCTTCTCCGTAAGAGGCACGTCCGCCGGATCAACGTCCACCTTTGTTTTTGTGTGGTCACAAATAAGCGGGACCGGCGCGAGCTTGCTCACTTCCGAACCGACAAACCGAGCCTGTTCGCAGGCCATTTCAACGTACCGGGGGAGGTTTTCGATATCGTTAAACGCAACAAATCCCCAGCCCCCTTTTACCAACGCCCTTACGCACCCGCCTAACGCATTGTTGTCACCGATACTTTCGAGTTCCTTTCCGACGTAAGAGACACTGGTACTTACCCCTTCCTGGATTCTTATTTCCGCGTAGTCGGCTTTCACTGATTTTAAGGCATTTTTAATCAATTTTTCCATAATGGAACGTTTCCTTCGATGGTATAAATTTTTGAAGTAAATCTTTTTCCCGTCAGGGAGTCTCTTGCACCCGGTTCAGTATGACCCTCACATCCACTGCTTTAACGCCCTTTGGGTACACAAGGATGGGATTCAGGTCTATTTCTTTTATTTCTAACAAGGATATCATTATTTCCGACACTTTTAAAATGGTTTGTGCCAAGGCTGAAATATCCAGGGCTTTACTATTTCTAAAACCTTTTAGAATGTCAGACACTTTCACCTCACCAATCATTTCTAGCGCCTCATACTCTTCAAGAGGGGCGATGCGAAACGATATGTCCTTGAATATTTCTACAAAGACACCACCCATTCCAAACATTACGGCTGGGCCGAATTGCGGGTCTCTCAGCCCCCCGATAATGACCTCTGGGGCAGGTAACGCCATTGCCGAAACGATTACCCCGCGTATCGTTGCATCCGGGCAGTTTTTTTGAACGTTATCCATGATCTCCGTATAGGCAGCAACAACGCCTTTCTTGTCGTTTATGCAGACCTTAACGCCGCCAATGTCTGACTTATGGATAATGTTGGGGGAAACGATCTTTAGGACAACAGGAAAACCGATTGCCGCCGCTGCCAGCAACGCATCGCCGGGGGAGGTTGCAACCCTGTATTCGGGCGTTGTTATCCCAAACGCCTTAGCAAGCTCCCTTGCCTCCGGTTCCAGCAATTCAAAACGGCCTTGTTGTAAGACATGCTGTATAATGGAATGGGCGCTCTTTATTGCACCTTGTAATGCAAGCTCAATCATAACGGCTTTCTTGCTACTTTATGCTGCCCGTAAACACGTAATCATTAGTCACCCACCACGTGGCAGTTGATACAGGCGTCGGCCTTGCCTTCAAGGCGTGACTCTCCATCCGGCCTATATTTTATCCAATACCAGTCGTGTCCCGGCGGGTTAAAACCCTTCACCTTGTACATAACGATAATTAAAAACAACTTTTCCACTTCGGTATAGTTTTCCTTGATTAAGAGCGCCTCATCGGGAAAAACCCACTTTTATACAGCATGGTCTCAAGCGCGAGACCATTTACGGACAGCTTAAGCATAGTGCCAGGCGGCATGGTACTATCGTAAATAACTTCCTTTCCCAGCCATGAAGGGCAGCTCTGGTATAGATTCTAAACCGTTACCCGTTTCCACAATACCCGTGTATCTACCGTGGTTTCATTACCCAGTGTTTCTCGAATTGAAATCCTGTAACAGCCCGACAAAAAGGTGGCCACACGGACGCCAACGACCACAGAAATAATTTGTTATGAACAATTCTCATACACTACAGTTAAAAAAGTTTTTACACGGTGTGCGTGATAGATTGTTTTACAAATTTTACCGTTTTTTGCCTTTTTCCTCTTTCTTGCATTACGCTATACTTCGAGCGGACATAATTAACTTTTGAAAGTGATGCAAAATGCCAGCCAACCCTTGCCTATGGTAGGACTTTGGTTTTTTTGGATGCTAAGTTTATGCCCGTTGACAGTATATTAACGCTTTTATTCTATCAGCCTTTCCAAGGCATTCAAGGGAATTTAATTCTTGTGTGGCGGTACGATGGTTAACATGCTTTCAGGGTTAGGTACAACAAGAGAACGGCATAAAAATCTCGTCGATAAGGGAAACGGGCCAACAGGCGACAATTTTCAAAATGCGCTGTGTTATCGACCGACCCTGTTGAGGAGTTCAGTAAAGACCGTTAAAATATTTTCATGTTTTTGCGAGCAAAGTCAAGGATAAAGGATGGGAAAACGCACCGCTGTTGAAGCTTGGTGAAAACCGTCAAGTAGCCGGAGGTTGTGTGGTACAGCAGTAAGTGATTTACTGGTGGAAACACAGTGACAAGAATTATCTGTCGCGCCGTCTAAGGAGCCGCTCCTCATATTTCAAAACGGTATCCTCCTGTTCCAGGGTTTCAATAGATCCAGGCCTTTTATTGCGTACTTCAACAATGGCATTGATCCCGCAGCAACCCTTACTTACAAGATAGCAGGCAAGCATGGTTCCCGTTCTCCCCATGCCGGCATCGCAATGTACGACGACCCTTTTCCTTGAGACAGATAGATTATTGATAAATGCAATAAATTCATCGATTTGTTCTTGAGTTGGCGAGTTAAAATCAACAACGGGGATATGTTTGTATTCAAACCCAAATTCATCAATCAGCGTTTTGTGCAGCGGTGTTTCAGTTAGGGAAACAATGGCATAGATACCATTGTCTTTAAGAAATTCGAGATCTGTCACAACCGAAAGAGGTCTTGCCATACCGGCAATTTCATCTTGTATAATCCAGCTAAAGTTTCTCGGCATTTTAATCATTCATAAAATGGTTGAGCATCTCTTTTACGAGTTCTAAAGGAAGGCCAACAACGTTTGTATAGCTACCGGTTATTTTCTCAATAAACCGGCTTCCGAGTCCCTGGATGGCATAAGCGCCAGCCTTGTCCATCGGTTCACCGGATTTAACATACGCATTGATTTCTTCACCCGTAATACATCTCATTCTAATCTGTGTACGGCCAAAGCGCAACGATTTCTTTTTTGAGGATGTCTCTACCAGACAAACACCGGTAAGCACCTCATGTTCCGCATCGCTCAGCATGGAAAGCATCCTGTGGGCGTCTGACACGTCAACAGGTTTCCCCAGTATGCAATGATTAATCAAAACAATGGTGTCTGCGCCAATGATGACGGCATTTTCCACCCGGCGAGCAACGTTTTCCGCCTTTTGAAGGGCAAACCGCTGCACCAGGTCCTCCGGTGAAACATCATGCGAAACACATTCTTCTGTGTTATGAGGCACAACGTCAAAGGGGTACCCCAACGTTTTTAGTAAGGCAATCCGCCTCGGTGAGTTTGATGCAAGAATAAGGCGTTTGTTTGTCATACCGGAAAACAAAAAACCCTTCTACTTTGACGGTAGAAGGGTTTTAACAGTCCACTCTCTTTTACTAATTACCCGTTAATGTTTTTCATTAAGCCTTCGCTACCACCGGTTTAACCTCTTCGGCCTGCTTCACCACGCTACCTTCTACCAGTTCAAACACAACTTGCGAAGCATTATCGTTGAGCCGTCGCCCCAGCATTCTCAATTTCCGGTCCCGTCCCTCCATCTTATATTCTAGCACAGGTATTTTCCCGAAAGAGCTGCCTGCCAGTACACCAAGCCTTGTACCAGACATTTTCAATATTCTCGTGTATCCACCATTCCTGTTCATGTACCTTTGAGCAATGCCACCCTGTTCGCGGTACTGACCTTCGCCCATCAATTTCCTGACTACGTCAATATTTCTCAGTTGCGAGAATATTTGACGATAATAGTGTACATATCCTGGCCTATCAGAGTCTTTTTTCAATAACCCTTTTTTTGCCATCGTTATTATTTTTTCAGCAAAAGATTTTGTCTCTTTTGCCTTTTCAATCGTTGTGACTATTCTACCGTAAATGAAAAGGCTATTCGCAATATTCTGCCTCAACGCTTTTCTATGCGCCGCAGTACGTGATAATGTCCTTCCCCTCATTCTGTGTCTCATGGAACTATCCTTTCTTTTTTTCCATTTATTTATTTAGCACAGGCATTCCAATGGTCAAATTCAATAGTGCCAACTTTTTCTTAACTTCTTTCAGGGTTGTTTTTCCAAAATTCTTGATATCCAAAAGCTCTTCTTCGTTCTTGTTTACCAAATCACCAACCCTCGTAATATTCGCCGTCTCCAGACAATTCGAAGCCCGCACCGATAAATCCAACTCTGCAATTGACATGTCAAACTTTTTATTAAGCTCTTCTTCGGATATTTCCTGAACATTCTCTATCCCCATCTTCTTCTCAACCTGCTGCAATTCTCTGCCGATTTCGAAATATTGAACGAATGGGTTAAGGTGCTTTCTCAGTATCTTTGCCGCTTCGACCATAGCCATCTCAGGAGAGACGACTCCGCTTGTAAAAATTTCAATAATGAGTTTGTCGTAATTAGTGCGCCGTCCGACACGCGTCTCTTCAACAGTGTAACGAACATTTCTAACGGGTGAAAAAATTGAATCTACCGGCACGAGGCCAATTTCCTGTTCATCTGGCTCATTTTCTTCAGCGGTTACATAACCACGGCCGTTTCTAACTTCCATCTCTACACTAAAATTCAGGTCTTCAGAAAGGGTTGCGATATGCAAATCTTTATTTACAATATCAACAGTGCCATCTGTTATAATATCTCCCGCCTTAATTTTACCTTTTTTAGTAGCCGCTATCTTTATGACTTTCGTCTGGTCTGTATGCAGCTTAACTACGATGTCTTTTATATTTAATATGATGTCCGTAACATCTTCAACAACCCCTGGAATTGAGGCAAATTCATGACTTACACCATTAATTCTGACAGAAACCACTGCGCTTCCTTCCAACGAAGAAAGCATTATCCTCCGCAAGCTGTTCCCAATCGAGTGACCAAAACCACGCTCAAATGGCCCCGCTGTAAACTTGCCATAGGTTTCAGTCAAAGTCTCTTTTTCCGTGTCTACGCTAACCGGAAGTTCAAGACCTCTCCACCTTATTCTCATATTTCTCCCCCTAATGCAATTGATAAGGGATACCAAGATAAATTTGATTCGTTCGCTTCAGAACAAACATGCTGCAATTCTGAAAAACAAAAAGAAAATCACAAAAAACAAAACTACCCAACTTTGAATAATGCGCACACGAACGCAAAATTAAGTAGGTGGATTTTATTCTAATGGAGTGATTATTTAGACCAATAAATGACTTACTTAGAGCACAACTCAACAATTAACTGCTCCTGTACATTCGCTGAAATGTCATCCCTTATCGGAAGCTGTATTACCCGGCCTTCCATGGTGTCTGTCTTCAGCTCAATCCAAACAGGAACCTTTCTGCCCTTCACCATCTCAAAGTTTGCCTTTATCGCTTTCTGGCTTGTTTCATCGCTCTTTGCCTTTATCACATCTCCGACATCTACCAAAAACGATGCTATATCTACTTTTTTATCATTTACCGTTATATGACCGTTTCGAACACACTGTCTTGCGTTTTGCCTTGATGTGGCAAATGATAACAAATACAGAACGTTATCAAGCCTTCTTTCCAGCATCGCCAGCATGTTCTCGCCAGTATTTCCTTTTTGACTTTCAGCCTTTTTAAAATAATTGCGAAACTGTGCTTCCAGAATTCCATAAAAACGCTTCATCTTCTGTTTTTCTCTGAACTGAGTACCGTATTTCGATAATTTACCTCTCCCCCATGTGACCTGGCCGGGCGGATACTTCCTTTTTGTAACCGCACACTTAACCGTTTCACACCTAATTCCCTTAAGAAATAGTTTTACACCTTCTCTTCTGCATAATCTGCATTGAGGACCTACGTATCTTGCCATGCCGTTCCTTTCTAGAACCTCACTGAAAACCTACTTATACTCTACGTTTTTTCCTTGGCCTGCAACCGTTATGTGGCAGCGGCGTTACATCTTCTATAGCCTTCACGCTCAAGCCTGCGGCCTGAAGCGCTGTAATCGCAGATTCTCTACCAGGTCCAGGTCCCTTAACTCTAATCTCAATCTCCTGAACCCCATGCTTCTGCGCTTTGTCAGCCGCACTAGAGGCTGCCTTCTGAGCTGCAAACGGGGTACTTTTCCGCGACCCTTTAAAACCTACAGTACCAGCACTCGCCCAGCATATCGTTTCACCATTGACGTCAGTTATCGTCACGTATGTATTATTGAACGTTGCCTTAATGTTGGCAATTGCCCTGGCAACATTACTCCTTACCTTTTTTTTTCCTGCCGTTGACATAACGCTTCGAACCCCATCAGATAAAAAACAGACATTATAAACAATTTACGGAGTAGTCGCCCACTTAGCTACTAAACTCTTGTTCACTAAAATAACTCTTTAAAACAAACTCAGTGTTGAATGCCTTATCCATTTTATGGTAACAATCCAAATTATACTTTTTTTTACCCTTTTTTCTGCGTGCTATTATCATCAAATTTTTTGGTGAAACTTTTGGCGGAACCATTTCGATAAGCTTTACAACATATCCCACACCTGTAAGAAACTGCGACCTTAACGCTTCTGTTAATATGTCAGCAAAGCGATATCGCAACAACCCGAATTCTGTAATGTCAACCAAAGGATGACCACGCTTTATTCGTCCTCGTACCTGGTTTTCGCAACAAGGGACAGCAAGTATATACTTTGCTCCAAGTTTAATACCTTTAGCTATAGTTTCATCCGTAGCAACATCACACGCGTGTAATGCCACCACAATATCTACCTCTTTCTCCGGCTGTGCATCAATTATTCGTCCATCAATAAAAAGCATGTTAGGATAGCCAAGACGGTCTCTAATTTGATTACACTTTTCTATGAGCGTTTTATTAGTGTCTACGCCGTAAAAAAAAAACTGCATCGGGTAGAGTCTGGATAATATATTATTTAATGCAAACGAAAGATATGATTTACCACACGAACAGTCAAGAAATACGATCTCCCTGTCCCGTTGATAACCGTCTACAACCGCAACAACCTGTTCGACGAACCCAACAACCTCGTTAAACTTTTTAACCTCTCTATCGTCACGTGACTGTTCTATATCTATCGAGAGCAACTGTAACAAATCACCGCTCGACTTTAACAACTCGGCTACTTTTTCTCTCTTTATCATAAACAGATTGTATGGGATTCACATGTCAGACGCAAGCCTGAAACAAGAGTTAACCAAGTTCCTTTACATTCTTCTTACCTGCTACCGTCTTCTTACGCCCTTTTCTGGTACGTGCATTCGTCTTAGTACGTTGCCCCCTTACCGGCAATCCGACCCTATGGCGAACCCCACGATAGCATCCAATACTCTTCATTCTTGCAATGTTTTGCATCTCTTGACGTCTCAGTTGTCCTTCGATTGTGTAATTCTTTTCGATATATGCGCCCAACGCACTCGACTGGTCTTCATGCAAATCTTTTGCACGTAGATTCTCGTCAATTTTTAGTTCACTCAGTATTTTTTGTGATAATACTTTGCCTATTCCATAGATATATGTGAGGGCAATAACTATTCTTTTATCTGTGGGAATGTCAATACCAGCAATTCTTGGCATCTATCAATTCCTTTCTCAATTATTTTTTTCTATACAATCCATAAGCTAGCCTTGCCTTTGCTTATGCCTTGGATCCGAACAAATTACACGCACAACATTTTTCCTTCTTACTATCTTACAATTTTCACATATTCGCTTAACGGAAGCTCTCACCTTCATAACATCGCCACCCTATCATAAAAACAACTACAATAAGACAATTTTCAAACTTGCCTATAAATAATACGACCTTTATCAAGATCGTATGGGGACATTTCTATGGTAACCTTATCACCAGGCAATATCTTGATAAAGTGCATACGCATCTTACCAGACACATGCGCTAGTACCTTATGACCATTTTGCAACTCGACCCAAAACATTGCGTTGGGAAGAGCTTCTTTCACTGTTGCTTCAACTCTTATCGGCTCTTCTTTCGGCATAAAATAAACTTACTTTCTCATTTGTTTCCGGATAATTACAACGTTAAAATATCGGCTTCATTGTCAGTTATTACAATGGTATGTTCAAAGTGAGCAGACAATTTCCGATCCTTTGTCACCACTGTCCACTTATTTCCCAGTATCTCTGTCTCGCACTTTCCCATACAAATCATCGGCTCGATAGCCAACGTCACGCCTGTCTGCAAAACAACATCTGCATCCAACAACGACTTACTCACAAAATTAGGCACTTGCGGATCTTCATGCATACTTCTTCCTATGCCATGTCCAGTATAGTTTCTGACCACTGAATAATCATGCTTTTCGACAAACTCTTGCACGGTTCTTGCAATTACTGACAATTTCTGTTGCGCTCGCGCGGCTTTAATTGCCAATCCCAAAGACTTTTCACAGACGTCTATTAGCCTTTTTGCACTGTCCGCTATTTCACCTATCGGCACCGTTAACGCAGCATCTGCTACATATTTTTTGTAAGTGACACCTATATCTATACTCAGGATATCGCCTTCTCTCAATGTTCTCTGTCCGGGTATCCCATGAACCACCTCTTCATTTATAGAGGCACAGATACTCTTCGGAAAACCACGATATCCCTTAAATACCGGTATTCCACCTTGGCTTAGGATATATTTCTCTATCTCATCGTTCAACCATTCGGTGGTTACATCCCTCCTAGCAAGTTCCTTTGCTAACCGAAGCGCACCGGCTACTATTCTACCGGCACCCCTCATTATTTCGATTTCACGTGGAGATTTCCTAACTATCAACTTAAGCCACTCCACATATTAACTA
>CAYHFB010000029.1:0-16225 GCA_964355695.1 uncultured candidatus Brocadiaceae bacterium | reverse complement strand
TAGTTTCATATAACAACCGAATATTAGCACTTTTCAATGTTACCATAAAATATCCGGCGAATATGAAAACCCGCCCTACTGACTTTGAACTTACATTTTATTGAGATTTCGGCCATGACTGAAGAGACACAAGAGGTATCCGGTTTCAAGGAATACGCGGATAGTATTGTCGGCATAATGCGCGAGGCTCTGATTATCGTCAGCCCCGACAACGTTATTCAGAAAGTCAACACTGCAACCCTTCATCTTTTAGGATATACAGAAGATGAATTGGTAGGAAAACCCGTTTATTTGATAATTGACAAGGAAGGATTATTCAAGGAAGCAGAACATGCGCGCGGTACTGAAAAATATCGGATAAAAGGACGAGAAACAATCTATCGGTCAAAACAAGGCAAGGCAATACCCGTTCTCACATCCAATGCCGTGGCGCGCAATTCGGATGGTGCGATTCAGGCTATTATATATGCCGGAACTGACATTTCCGATTATAAGCGCCTGGAAGAAGAATTACACAGGACTGAAGAAAAGGCGGTCTCCATCGGCAAGGTAAAAGATGAATTCCTGGCCAATATGAGCCATTAAATCAGGACGCCTTTAAATGGTATTATTGGTCTGTCTGAATTAATCATGGATGGATCTCTTGCGGATAATGAGTTGAGCCTCATGCATACGTTAAATATTGAGGCTGCATCCCTGCTCAACATAGTGAACGATATTCTTGATTTTTCCAAGATAGAAGCCGGAAAGTTTGAACTGGAAATGATTCCTTTCGATTTGTGCGTAACGATCAATGATTTACGAGAAGGTTTCCAATACAAAGCGTATCAAAAGGGACTGGCATTCAACTGTTGCATGCCGTCCGATGTTCCAACTTTATTGATCGGAGACCCCACACGGCTCAGACAAATACTGGTAAATCTTGTTAACAACGCCATGAAGTTTACCGATGCAGGGGAGATATTAATTGACGTGAGAATCGCCGAAGACCTGAATGAGGGAGTAAAGCTTCGGTTTCTGGTTCAAGATACCGGTATCGGGATACCGGCGGATAAGCAGTCCCTCATATTCGAGAAGTTTGTCCAGGCGGATAGCTCAACCAGTAAGAAATACGGGGGAACCGGATTGGGCGTCGCTATATGTAAACAGTTTGTCGAACTCATGGGTGGAGAGTTACGGTTGCAAAGCGAGGTGGGAAAAGGGAGTACTTTTGAGTTTACGGCAATCTTTACCAAACAAAAAGAACGAGAAGTCGTTGCCGCCGGAGAAAAATCAGACTTGACGGACAAGAAGGTATTAATCGTGGATAATTGCCAGGCAGACTTAAAAGTTATGAATGAGTGCCTGGCATCCTTTGGCTGCAAGACGGTCGAAGCGTCAGGCGGTGAAGAAGCACTCGCCATCCTTAGAGATACCGTTTCGTCCGGCACGCTTTTCGACCTCATTTTAGTAAGCTTTGACATGACCCAGACGAGTAGCGTTGCCCTGGTAAAGGAGATCAAGAAAATATATTTGTTTAAGGAAATTCCCAGTATTGTTATTACCAACGTCGGAAAGATCGGCGACGCGAAGGTGTGCAAAGACCTCGGGGTTGATGGGTATTTAACCAAACCCATAAGAAAGGACTATTTGCGAAAGGCCATGGAGTTAATGGTTTCTCCATCAACGAGGTCAGGGAAGGCCGGCGCCAATCAGCCGATTATCACCAGGCATAGAATAGCCGAGGAATACCATATAAAAGATTTTCGAATTCTTTTAGTTGAGGACTACCCGACAAATCAGTTGATAGGCATGAAGTATTTACAGCGCGCAGGATACCATGTAGACCTTGCGGAGAACGGGCTGCAAGCGATAGATGTATACGAGAAGAAACATCATGGTCTTATTTTTATGGACCTTCAATTGCCGGAAATGGACGGTTTTGAGGCCACGAGAAGAATCCGGGCATTTGCATCCGGCACTCAATATCCCACGAGGCCGGTGATTATTGCCATGACGGCGCACGCGACGACTGAAATTCGAGATAAATGTTTCAAAAGCGGGATGGACGACTTTATAAGCAAGCCGGTGAGGAGGCGGGAAATATTGGCAATCGTAGAAAAATGGGAGGATAAGATGTCCCGTCACCGAGCGGATGCAGTTCCTCAAGAGGTCGTTGCACACAGCCCAAAACCTGAAATACCTGAAAAAATAATTGACCCACAACCGCCAATGTCCAATAAGCAAACGAATCATGCCGACCCACTGGATTTTGCCAAGGGTATAGAAGAGTTTGAAGGAGATGAAGCGTTTTTTATGGAAGTGGTGGAGGGTTTTTTGGAAAATGTCAGAATTCAGACCAAAAGCATAAAGCAAGCTCTATCAGATGGCAATTCTGAGATAGTCAAAAAAGAAGCCCATTCCATTAAGGGAGGCGCGGCGAATTTGACGGCGCATAAACTTTCCGGTATTGCCGCTGAACTTGAAAATATTGGAAAATCAGGCGACCTGAAAGATGGGCGTGAAGTCTTTAAAAAACTAGAACAAGAGTTTTACTCTTTAGAAACTTTTGTAAAAAACAGACCGGTTGTCTGAGTACAAGGGAGGGTGTTTTGTATGGGACTTTTGATTGTTGATGACGAATTAGTAAGCCGGATGAAGTTGCAAAAGATACTGGAAAGTGTTTATGAATGCACGTCGGTAGAAAGTGGGGAAGAGGCATTGCTGACCACGAGGTCGGATAACCCGCCGGATTTGATTTCTTTAGACATTAATATGCCCGGAATAGACGGATACGAAGTGATTAAGCGATTGAAAGCCGCTCCCGAAACAAAAGAGATTCCGGTGATATTCATTTCCGCACAAACAGACGGAGAGGATGTTGCCCGAGGACTTGAACTTGGGGCGGTAGACTATATAACCAAACCATTTCACAAGGCAGAGGTAAAGGCTAGAGCCGCAACTCATTTATCGCTGAAACACGCAAGAGAAGACCTTTGCAGAAAAAATATTTTGCTTGAAGACCAAATCAATGAAATACAGAACAAGACCGAACAGTTGAGACAAAAAGATTCACAACTTATAGAAATGGATAGAATTGTCGGCATCGGCACCCTGGCGGCAGGTATTGCCCACGAAATTAATAACCCGCTGAGCTTTGTAAAGAGTTCTATCAATTTGGTAAAAAAAACTGTCTCTAAAATAACGGGCGCCTCAAAATACTGGGAGGACAAACCAATTTCAGCATCCCTTCTGAAAGATTATAAGGCATACCTTGAAGAGATAAACTTTGATTACACCATCAATGCACTGGAGAAAAAATTTGACGTTATAGAAAGAGGAATAGAAAGGATTGCCGGGATAGTCTCAAACCTGAAAAGCTTTTCCAGGGTAGACAGTGAGGAAACGGGCGTAATCAATATCAATCAAAGCATAGAGGAAGCCATAGGGCTTTTAGCTTCTCAAGCCCTTGGAAAGGCAACATTCGTAAAGAATTTGCAGGAAATCCCTTTATGTGAATGTTTCGCTAACGATATAAACCAGTGCTTTCTCCACGTTATTCAGAATGCCATAGACGCCGTTGGAAACAACGGGATTATAACAATAAACAGCGCCTATGATGAAAAGGAAAGGCGCATCAATATAAAGATTATTGATACGGGAAAAGGCATGTCTCCTACGGTGTTAAGGCAGGCTTTCAATCCCTTTTTTACCACAAAGGCGGTTGGGTCGGGAACCGGCGTGGGATTGACAATAACGGAAAGAATAATCAAACGCCACGGCGGCAAAATCGAACTTTCCAGCAAAGACCACGAGGGGACAACGGTCTTCATCTCCCTACCAATTAAGGGTGAGATGGCGACTATACCATGAAAATCGAGTGACGGCCCCGTAATCTTCAGGGCTACGGAGCAATGGTTCGTCAGCCTTGATTACAATAACCGGCGCCAAAAAGCACTGGACGCGATAAAACTATAATGGACGGGCTTTTTCAGACCAGTAGTTAAGATGCTTTTTTGGTAAGAATAAGTAATAGAAAGGAAGGTCTGGAAAATGAGTAAAGAGTTTGGTAGCGTTGTCAAGTGGAGACCTGACCAAAGCCCTCCATTCACAAGTATGTCAAGCATCAAAGCCGTTGTAGTAATAGGCAAGTAGAATCTTGGTAACATTCAGCGCCCCGGCAGTACTCCATTTGCTCACATTTACCCTCATATAAACTCCCGCTTTTCTCTCCCACTTTAAACCAGAAGCCCTTCTGTCTGATCGATAATTTTTATAAATATTGCAATTATATTAAGTAAAATTTGTAAATCATTGACATTGGTCTCACGGAATATTTTGTCTTGTAAGGCGCTTTTCATAGGGAAAATTCTTCCCACTTTGCTATATACTCTGTGCTGGTGCAATAATTGTTTTTCGTAATTAGCTTTATGTTCATCGGTATCTTTCAACATCAACCCTTCCCTGGCAGGGGTTTGTTGTTAATATAAACATAGCGTTTGTTAAATGTTTAAGAATAGAGCTTTATAACCAATAGCGACAGAACTGAAGCGTATAAGTAACAAAATCTTTTTACCATAGAATTGCTTGTTTTTTCGCGCAAATATGTAATACAAAAGGTAGTGTATTGTTGTAAATTACGATAGTGTCGGTGTATGGCATATAGCTTGCTCAATAAAGTTTGAAAGTAATATATCGTGGAATCATATAAAGCATGGGATTCAGGTTATGGACTTGACCCGGTAGTAAACCGTAGTAGTGCAGATTTAACCAGGAAAGGGGGGTTGTAATGATTACCGGACAAGGAAGGTGCAAGGTGTTTGCCGTGCAAGCGGTCGTTTGCTTACTGGTAGTGTTTCTTTCCATAAATTTCTTTGTGGCGCAAAGGGTATCAGGCGGGAACGCCGTGGGTGATAACCCTATTGGTATCACGGGTGATAGCCGGAAGTCCGTCAACGTTGAGGCGTTGTCCCCATACCGTACAATGCCTGATGTTTTGCGGCAAAGGATGGAAAAAGGAAACGGTATTCGTGGGCGGGGTATTGACGTTCGTTTCCCTCAGGGAGGAATGGGTAAGACGTCAGGCCGATATGAATCGGATGTCCCACAACGTCCACTTCCTGCAAAGAAGTTTGTAAACGAAGGTATTAAAGGTGAAAATACAGCGGATTTAACCTGGAATACCGAGGCGGTGGATGCGCCAAAATATTTTGACCAGTTTTCATCGAGAGCGATTGCCGTCGATGCAAGCGGTCATCCCCACGTTGTCTATGGGGGAGATCATCTTTATTATGCGTACTATGATGGTACTGCCTGGCATTACGAGACAGTGGATTCATCACCTTATGTCGGCAATAACGCCTCTGTGGCGTTAGACAAATCCGGTTACGTGCATATCAGCTACGTTGGAGAGAGAAGTTCACTTACGTATGCAACCAACGAGTCCGGGAAATGGGAATCGGTTATAGTGGACAGTTCTGGACGTCCATTTGTTTGCTCAATGGCGTTAGATGCATCGGGGCGTGCGCACATTGGCTATTCGGGTTATCCTAATATCGTCATGTATGCCACCAATGTTACTGGTTCGTGGATAACGGCAATCGTCAGTAAAGGATACTCTAGTCGCTATGAGTTACCTTCAGATATCTCTATAGCAGTAGACGCATCAGCCAAAGCGCACATCTGCTATGCTAGTGCGGTTCTCGGAGACATCTATTTCATGTATGCCTCCAATGCTTCCGGCGCATGGGTGTTAACAACAGTAGACAGTTGTTCCGACGACGGTAGAGGTTCCATAGCGGTAGATAATGCCGGCAATGTCCACATCAGCTATGACTCGGCGGATGGACTCAAGTATGTTACCAATGCATTGGGGTCGTGGGTGATTACTACCGTGGATAGTACCGACTACGAAGACAAATACCCCTCAATTGCGTTGGATACATCCGGTAATGCCCACATCAGCTATTTAGGCGGTGTCTATGGTTCCCTTTACGTCAAGTATGCCACCAATATTTCAGGGGCGTGGATAACGACTAAGGTAGATGGCGTCGGACAGGCAGAGGGTACGCATTCTTCCATAGCGCTAGATACATCCGGTCATGCACACATCAGCTATATTAACGACTTCACCCTTAAGTGTGCCACCAATGCTTCCGGTTTGTGGGTAATAAGTTCGGTGGATAGCCTAGGGTCTGTAGGCCAATGTAACTCACTGGCGCTTGATACGTCAGGGCATGCGCACATCAGCTATTACGATAGTCTTAATAGCTCCCTCAAATATGCCACGAATGCTTCCGGTTTGTGGGTGACGGCTGTGGTGTATAATGATAGAAATGGATATCACGATAATAATACATCACTGGCGCTTGATGCCGCTGGCTATGTATACATAATCGACATAGATAGGGATGAAACCCTCAATTACTCCACTAATGCATCCGGGGAGTGGGTAACAGTTATAGTTGACAGGCACTTGAGTATCGACGGCGCTTCTCTGGCGATAGATTCCACGGGACACGCGCACATTAGCTTTTGTTCTGCGGATGAATCGAAGCGTAGTCTCAAATATGCCACCAATGTCTCCGGGTCGTGGGTAAATACTACGGTGGACAATCGTGGTGGTACTGGGCGTACTTCCTCTATAGCGCTAGACAAAGAAGGCTGCGTTCACATTAGTTATTACTGCAATGGCCTTATGTATGCTACTAATGCATCGGGAAGGTGGTTGAAAACTACCGTGGACAGGCATAAGAATGCAGGTGTTTTTACCTCGCTATGTCTGGACAAAGAAGGTATCGCCCACATCAGCTACAGTGATGGCTCTCTCTGGTACGCAACCAAGGCGTCAAGGCGGTGGGTAAAGACTTTAGTGGACAAGAATGGGGACAACGGCTGGCCATGGTATGGCGTGCCATCTCTGGCGCTGGATTCAAAAGGCAAGGCACACATCAGTTATTCTACAGGGAACGCTACCATCAAGTATACCACCAATGCAACAGGGGCATGGGAAAATACTACTCTGTGCATAGGCGTTTATCACTCTCTGGCGCTTAACGCAGATGACGTAGTGCATATTAGTTATTACGACTACTCTACTTTTGACCTCCTGTATACAACCGGCGTTAATAACAAGGTGGGCTGGAGATGATTTGAACGTTGCCACGTGCTGTGCGCAGGCATTCAAGCCTGCCGAACTTGCAATCAGCAGGCTGGAAGCCTGCACCGTGGTTAAGTAGGGGCGAACGAGCGTTCGCCCCTACTTATATGAAACAACCAGAGTGGTACCTCTATGCTACTTCTTTTTCTTCATCAGCTTGATCTTAAGATTCTTCTTTACTTCGTCTTTTTTCAGTTTTACCTTTTGAGTTGACGGCTTGTACCCCTCTTTTTGTGCGGTAATGTAGTAGGTATCCGCTTTTAAACCGGTAAAGGTAAAAGACCCGTTATCCTTCGACTTGGTATCAGAAGTGTATTCTGTTTTTACGCCTTTGATACTTACTTCTGCCGTTGGAATCGGTTTGTTGCTTGTGTTTACAACAGTGCCTGATATTTTGCCTTTGGCATCCGACTTTTCCGCAAAGGAAAACAAGCCCATTGCCGTGCCAGCCATTATATCGTCAAATTTTAACACGTTGACGTCCTCATGGGTGCTGCTGCAAGAGGTGCTGAATACGGCCCAGCTTGTCCCGCCGTCCGTAGTTTCGTAAATGCAATTACCTACGGCTGCATAAGCGGTATCCGCGTTGTTCGGGTCCAAAGAAACTGCCGTGAAATTGGTCTTTGTAGAGCCAATTGCCGACGTCAGGGAAGTCCATACCCAACTGGAAAAACCGGTTGAAAGGGGGATAGACAGGACGCCTTTGTAAACTCCGCCGGTGGTTGCAACATAAACGGTGGTAGTACCCGTCGAACCGCCAAGGGTTGTGCCGTTTATATCTTTAACGATCTCGCTGTCCAGTGATAACCCTGTGGAAGGACTCCACCAGTTTCCGGCACCCGTGACGGACAACCTTGCCATGATCCCTTTTTTCGTACTTACATCATTTCCCACACCTGCCCATGCTGTGCTATCGGAAACCCACAGGCAATTAACGGGGGTTCCGGTTATAGAAACGTCTTCCGTCCACGTGTTGCCCGTGTCATCGCTGTAAAAGACGCCGCCATCGGTTTTCGTCTCCAGATTGTATCCGGAGAGGTACATTCTGTTTGGTGTTGAAGGCACAAACCGAACGGCAGTTATTGTTGAATGGTCCGGGCGGTTGGTACCGAACACGCTCGTGTGTGTTGATGCGTCAAACACCATAGTCCAGGCAAAACCGGTCAAGGTCGTAGAGGTTCCGTTCGTTGTCTTGTAAACCTTTCCGCCGTTGTTTCCCAAGCAGACAATGGTTGGGTCTGAAGGATGGATGGCTGTCCTCGTAAGAGGCGCGCCGTCCCCGTTTGGATAAATGGGGAATATCCAGTCCGCCGGTTCATCGGTTGTGGTAGAATCAAGGGGGTTGAAGTTGAGCGCCCTTCCCACGCCGCTTTTTGCTGCAACCCATAATTCCTTGTGGGTTGTGGTATATTCATGGAATTCCATATCATTCAGAACAACGCCTTCTATCCCGTCATTATTCCCGATTTCGGAGCCTGTTGCCCATACGCCTGATGCGTAGGTTGTTTGGCCAATGCCCCAGTCGCTCCCCATGTAAATGATTGAGGAATCAACCGGGTCTACTTCCAATGCGCCTGAGTTTACGTGCGTTTCGATGGTATTCGTGCCGACGGTTGAAGAAAAACCTGAAGCAACATTCCACAGAGTTGAGGTGCCGTCCAGCACCGCCGCGCTGATGAACACCTTGTTGCCGCTAAATTTAATATATTGCGGGTACCCGCCGGTGAATCTGGCGGCGCCTGCGGCGTAGCTATCCCATGACGAACTCCACGTTGTCCCACCGTTAATAGACCTGTAGACTTGCGGATTTACCGAACTGCCCGCCAGAAAGAGGGTATTTACGTTTGTCGGGTCAACGCCCACAAGATGTACCTCAACGGCGGCTGATGACGCGCTGATAGCCGGAAGTGCAATTGGCGTGGCCGAAAATGCACCACCTGATGAGGTAACCTTATAGAGGGTGGTTGCAGGGCCTGACCGGGTGACGGCAAAAAAAGTCTTGCTGTTGTATGCAGAAACCGCAGTAACTTCGGCGCCAAAGTTATACAGGAGGTCAAAAGAATCGGAAACCCCACCGGTAGACCGGTAAACCTTTCCATCGAAGGTCGCAACGTACATCCCGGTACTGTGTCCGTGTAAGATATGAGGACCCATAACGGAGGTGATGCTTGACCAGCTTCCTAATGAGCCGCCGCTATCGCTTCCATAGAGCATAACGGGACCCATCGGTTCTGCTATAATCGTGTAAACGTCGTTTTCATAGCCGGACTGAAGGTTCATTTCTATCTGTGATGCTTTTCCTACAACGGCGGGATAGGTTACTGCCTGCCAGGAAGTGGCGCCGGACGTCCATTTGTAGACGCCTTTAATGCTGTCGGCGGCAATGAGTATCTCGGATGATCCGCCGTTGTTGTATGCGGCGATGTCGGTCACCTGTGCGCCATACACCCCCATATTGACCTTTTGGAGAGACGGGTACGCATCATTTTGTAAAAAGAACGCCTCTAAAACAAAGAAAACTGCTACGCCTAAAAAACTTAACTTAAACTTCATAGTACTTTCCTCCTAAATAAAAGGTGATGACGTTACTTAGTAAAAGATTGCGGCAAAATTACATTTTAATAAAACCATCCTTTCCATATAAAAGACACGATCAACAAGGAATATGTTACCTAATGAATTACTTTTAACAAGAGTAATTAAACACCATTATACCATTTTTTTCAACAGGGTCTGTGACGTATGTCACAAAATACCATTTTATACCAATTTGGTGATAATAAATAAAGTATTTCCTTTTTAATCGCTTTTAAATTAAGCGTGTTGATTTGTTTTTGGTGGGTATTACATACTCGGCTTTAGCCGTTGCGTGGGTGTAGAAACAATCAAATTATGCAAACCATCTTATCTATTTTCATTATGAGCGGTTAAGCCCGCTGGAAGCGGCTAGAAATGCCTTGACTTTTATTTTTGAGGGTGTTAAGCTTTTCCGTGAATCGAGTTTCATTTGTCGTATTTTGCTCTGAACAATACAACCCTTTAGAGGCTTGAAAAATGGGTCATTTTTTTGGAAAGTAATACATGTTTGAACTTATTGTTGAAACTGATTTTGCCGCAGCGCACAACCTGCGGGAATATCAAGGACAGTGCGAGAAGCTTCATGGGCATAACTGGAAGGTTCAGGTTGTCCTTGCGTCCGCGAAGTTGGATTCGCTGGGCATGGTGATGGACTTCAGAGACGCAAAGAAAATTATTGGGGAAATACTACATAAGTTCGACCACTCCTACCTTAATGAAACAGCAGATTTCAAAATACTCAATCCTACGACGGAAAACCTCTCCAAAGTGCTTTACCACGATCTCGTGCGCGCTTTACCCGCCGGAATAAAGGTCTCCAGAGTTACCACCTGGGAATCAGATCGTTGTGGCGCAGTCTATTTTGAATAACAGTTCTCTTACCATTACCAGGAAATAATAATGGCGATATTGCAAGTGGCTCTTGATTTTGTAGATATTCACCGGGCCGAAAAGGTTGCTCGTGAGGCCGTTGAGGGGGGCGCCGGGTGGATTGAAATCGGCACGCCGCTTATTAAGAGTGAGGGCATGAACGCGGTGCGCCACTTCAGGAGTTTATTCCCCGGTGTAACGTTGGTTGCCGACATGAAGACCATGGATGCAGGCCGCACCGAAATGGAAATTGCAGCCAAGGCAGGGGCCAATATTGCTGTTGTTATGGGAAATGCGCCTGATTCAACGATTAAAGAATGTATACAGGCAGGAAAGAATTATGGTATAAAAATCTGCGTGGATTTTTTGAATGATAGTGCGGTTGAAGACCGTGTCTGCGACGTGGAAAAATGGGGAGCGGATTATGTTGCCGTTCATACGGCAATAGACGACCAGATGCACGGAAGCACCCCATTTGACACGCTACTCAGCATCAGCGGTAAGGTAAAAATCCCCATTGCAGTAGCGGGCGGCATAAATTCTGAAAATGCGATAGATGCCGTGAATAACGGGGCAACCATTGTCATTGTCGGCGGCTACATTACTAAAGCTGCGGATGCAAAGGCTGCGGCGGCTAGTATCATAAAGGCCATTGAAGAAAATCGGAGGATTGCCACGGCGCTGTTTACCCGAGTAACCCGGGAAGGTATCAGGGATGCATTGATGAGGCTTTCTACGGCAAACATATCAGATGGCGGCCACCGTGCGGAAGGTATTACGGGCATGCGCCGGATATGCCCTGACGTAAAATTGGTTGGAAGCGCCGTTACCGTTCGGACTTATCCCGGAGACTGGGCAAAACCGGTAGAGGCCATAGACATTGCGCAGGAAGGCGATGTAATCGTAATAGACGCCGGTGGGGTTGGGCCTGCCGTATGGGGAGAGCTTGCCACCTGCAGCTCCTTGCAAAAGAAAATTGCCGGTGTGGTAATAAATGGAGCAATACGGGACGTTGCCGATATCAGGAAGTTGCGGTTCCCTGCCTTTGCAAAGCTGGTGACGCCGACGGCGGGCGAGCCAAAGGGGTTTGGGGAGATTAACGTGCCGCTCTCTATCGCTGGGGTTCAAATAAACCCCGGTGATTGGATTATAGGCGACGAGGATGGGTTGATGGTAATTCCCTCCCGTGAGGCAGAGGTACGGGTAAATTACGGCATGGACTGTCTGGAAAAGGAAAACAGGATTAGACAGGAAATAGTATCTGAAAAAAGTTCTTTAGGAAAAGTCTTAGATGTGTTAAGATGGGAGAAGGCTTAGAAGTGATTAGGTAGAATAGGCTGAAGGCTGAAGGTTAAAGGCTTCGGGTAGGTAAGGTTCTCAACCTCCAGTCTTCAGTCTAAACAACTCTCAAGAAGTTTCGCCGGTTTGTTTGTAAGGATAACAGAGAATGAAATGCGAATCATGCAACAAAAAACACGCTACGGTACACTTGACGGAAATAGCTGGCGCGGTTAAAAAAGAACGTCACCTGTGTGAAGACTGCGCCCAGAATGTGAACACCCATCTTGCGAAAATGCCTTCGCCTGCAGAGATTCTGGCGAGCCTTATAAATCAGGTAGCGCCGGAAGTCAGTGAGATGTCAAAAATTGTTTGTCCCGTTTGTGGATTGACGTATTTGGAGTTTCGGTCGCATGGACGGCTTGGTTGCCCGATGGACTACACCATATTTAGAAAAGGCCTGACCCCTCTGCTGGAAAAGATGCACGGCGGCACGCAGCACGTAGGAAAGGTGCCTTCCAGAGCCGGAAGAGAAATGATCAAAAAGAACGAACTCATGCTTTTGAGAAGTGAGCTAAACAAAGCGGTTGAAAAGGAAGATTATGAGAAGGCTGCTGAATTGAGAGACAAGATTTACGAACTTTCGGGCGACGATAATGGTGAAAATTAGCGATTTAGCAGACAATACCGGAGAATGGCTGAGAGGCACCGGTTCCGAATCGGATATTGTAATAAGCAGCCGTATCCGCCTGGCGCGGAACGTTGCCAGATTTCCATTCCTTTCAAGGGCCAACATCAAACAAAAGAAGGAACTTGAATTGACCGTGCGGAATAAGATCAAGGATGCCGATATTACACCGGATATCTGCTACGTTAATCTGGCCGATATTACCTCCATTGACAGGCTTTTTCTGGTAGAGCGGCACCTTATCAGCCGTGAACATGCGGGCGGCGAAGGCGAAAGGGGCGTTGCCTTTGGCAAAGAGGAGACGATCAGTCTTATGGTTAATGAAGAAGACCATTTGAGGATTCAGGTAATACGCTCCGGCTTTGAGTTGCGTGAGGCCTGGAAAACGATCGACGAAATTGACAACAAACTGGAAAAAAGGTTGAATTATGCGTACAACTCACGATTTGGCTACCTGACGGCGTGCCCTACAAACGTAGGCACGGGAATGAGGGCTTCGGTTATGTTGCACTTGCCCGCATTGGGAATGACGCACCATATTGAAAAGGTGTTCAATGCCGTAGCGAAGCTTGGCCTGGTGGTGAGAGGATTATATGGTGAGGGGACTCAAGTATCGGGGGATTTGTATCAAATCTCGAATCAGTTTACCCTCGGCAAATCGGAAATGGAGATTATAGAAATCATAGAAAGCGTGATTCCGCGTATTACCAACTATGAGCGGATGGCGCGAAAGGCGCTGGTTGCTGAAAACAAAGAGCAACTGGAGGACCGCGTGTGGCGGTCTTATGGCATGTTGAAAGTGGCAAGGATGATTTCCTCCGAAGAGATCATGCATTTGCTGTCTCAAGTGCGCATGGGGGTCAATTTGGGCATAATTGGCGACGTTGAGATGAAGACATTGAACGAGCTCTTTATCCTCACGCTCCCCGGCCACCTTCAAAAACTAGAGGGACGTGAACTTTCGTCTGCACAAAGAAATATTATCCGAGCGGCGTATGTAAGAAAACGCCTGGAAAAGATATAAAGTTGAAAGGTAGGTGTATTTATGTTTGATCGATTTACAGACCGTGCCAGAAAAGTTATGGCTCTTGCCCGAGAAGAGGCTAGGCGATTTAACCACGAATATATTGGAACAGAGCATATATTATTGGGTTTAGTGAAGGAAGGCAGTGGCGTGGCGGCAAACGTCCTGCAAAATCTTGATATAGAGATGAAGAAGATACGTTTGGAAGTGGAAAAAATCGTCCAAAGTGGCTCTGATCTGGTTTCCGTAGGGCAATTGCCCTTTACCCCACGGGTAAAAAAGGTGCTGGAGTACGCGATGGAAGAAGCACGGGCTTTGGGACATAATTACATCGGCACGGAACACCTGCTCCTGGGTTTGCTCAGAGAACAGGAAGGTGTTGCAGCCCAGGTGCTGTTGAACATGGGGGTAAAGCTGGAAGACGTGCGGGAAGAGGTTATTGGCCTGTTAGGCGCGGACTCAGTTCAAGGCTCTCCAAACCAGGAAAAAGACGAAAAGAAGGGGAAGTCGAAGACCCCGGCGCTGGACTCCTTTGGCCGCGACCTTACGCAACAGGCAAGGGATCATGAGCTTGACCCGGTTATCGGGCGGCAGGGGGTGATTGAGCGGGTAATCCAAGTGTTGTGCCGCAGGACGAAGAACAATCCCGTGTTGTTGGGCGAAGCAGGGGTTGGAAAGACTGCTATTGTTGAGGGACTTGCGCAAGCCGTTGTGCAGGGCAATATCCCTGAGTTGCTCAGAGACCGAAGAATCGTTGCCCTTGACCTTGCCATGATGGTCGCGGGCACGAAATACCGGGGGCAATTTGAAGAACGGATTAAGGCCGTTATGTCCGAGGTAAAACGGGTAAAGAACGTCATCCTCTTTATTGATGAGCTGCACACCCTGGTTGGTGCGGGTGGGGCGGAAGGCGCGATTGACGCGTCCAACGTTTTAAAGCCTGCCTTATCAAGAGGGGAAATCCAGTGTATCGGCGCTACCACCCTTGACGAATACCGAAAATATATTGAAAAAGACGGCGCACTTGAAAGGAGATTCCAGACAATAGTCGTCGAACCTCCTTCAAAGACCGAGACCGTAGAGATTCTAAAAGGCCTCAAAGACCGATACGAGGCGCACCACAAGGTACAAATCACTGATGAAGCATTGGAGGCTGCAACGGAATTATCTACCCGGTATATAACAGGCAGATTTCTTCCTGACAAGGCAATTGACGTAATTGATGAGGCGTGTGCAAGGGTAAGGTTGAAAGCTACCACCCAACCGCCCGATTTAAGGCACATAGAGGAAGAAATCAATAAGCTTGAAAAGGATAAAGATGAAGCCGTGGCAATCCAGGATTTTGAAAGGGCTGCGCGGTTAAGAGATAAAGCGGATAAACTAAAAAAGAAAAAGGAAACCATCGAAAAAGAGTGGCGTGAAAGCCGCACCGAGATTGAAGGCGTTGTGAATGGTGAGATTGTGTCTGAAGTGGTTTCCAAGATGACAGGCATTCCCATTTCGCGTATTGAATCTGCTGAGGCCAAACGGTTGCTTCGCATGGAAGAGGAACTGCATAAGATGGTAATTAGCCAGGAAGAGGCGACAACGGCCGTTTCCAAGGCGATACGGCGGTCACGCGCCGGGCTGAAGAACCCCAACCGCCCTGTGGCTTCGTTTATATTCGTCGGGCCGTCCGGCGTGGGTAAGACACACCTTGCGCGCTCGCTGGCAAAGTTTATGTTTGGAGAAGAGGATGCTTTGATCCAGATTGACATGTCGGAATACATGGAAAAGCATAACATCTCCAGGCTCATTGGCGCACCGCCGGGTTACGTAGGTTATGAGGAAGGCGGGCAATTGACGGAAAAGATACGCCGCCGTCCTTATGCTGTGGTATTGCTGGACGAAATTGAAAAGGCGCATCCTGACGTCTTTAACATGCTGTTGCAAATCATGGAAGACGGAAAGCTGACGGACAGTTTTGGACGTCATGTGGATTTCCGGAACGTGGTTATCATTATGACATCGAACATCGGGGCAGACGTCATAAAAAACCAGGCGCACCTGGGTTTTAAAAAGGCGTCGGAAGAAAATTCCTACGAGACCATGAAAGAACAGTTAAAGAAGGAGGTTGAAAAACACTTCCGACCTGAATTCCTTAACCGTGTGGATAATATTATCGTCTTTAAACCTCTGGCTAAAAGCGACCTGAAGAAGATTATTGAAATTGAGCTGGAAACGGTTAAGAAGAGGATGGAAAACTATAACGTCAGCATCACGATGACGGACGAGGCACTGAATTTCTTAATTGATAAAGGATACAACCAAAATTTCGGCGCTCGTCCGCTCAGAAGGGCAATAGAAACTTATTTGGAAGACCCCATTTCAGAAGAAATACTCCAGGGTAGATATGAAGGGAAAAAGCAAATTAAGGCAAAGGTACAGGACGATAAGCTGGTATTTGAAGAGATCGTGGAAATCCCTGAGCCGTTGTTGGCAAATGCCGGCAGTAGCCTTTAGATGAAATAAACGGGTGTTGAAACATAAAAAGGGAAGAGGAAACTCTTCCCTTTTCGTTTACCGACAAAAGGAACCGAGTGTCTAATTTAATGGACAGTGCGACAAGCGAAGCTTGTCGTTTCTTTCGGGGTGAAAGTCCCTGACGGGG
>CAYHFB010000028.1:0-16638 GCA_964355695.1 uncultured candidatus Brocadiaceae bacterium | reverse complement strand
CACAAGGTACCCGCAACGGAAATTGCCGGCAAGCTGGGAAACATCCTTGTCTCAAACATCGTCATGCTGGGCGCCTATCTGGCGCTCAAAAACCTCTTCCCGGTCAAACTTATGCTGGATCAACTCCAGGCGCTCCTGGAAGGGAAAAAGGGCAATTTGTTTATTATTAACAAACAGGCACTTGAAAGCGGAATACAAGTAATAAAGTCTGCGAGCCATTAGTTTCCAAGTTCATGGTGAAGCGGTTTTTTCGAAAATAATCCCTTTGCTGAAAAATTATCAATCAGAAAAGGAGTCTGTTTGCCTAAACATTTCCTTAATATCCCTGCAGTTTATAGATTGGGTACCGTGTGGAGCGGTTACATTCCCCAATTCCTGTCTTATTGGTTATCCCAAGGTATTGCTGATTTAAGTTATCTACTTTGTAAATCAGCCGTGAAGAACGTTAAACAAAACCTCAAATTGGCGCTTCCAACCCTATCCGAAAAAGAAATCTCCCGCCTAACAATGCAATTATTCAGAAACTACAGTAAATACCTTGTTGATTATGCAAGGTTTACCGGTTTAAGTAAAGAAGCGGTTCTGGAAAAAGTTGCCACGTATTGTGGCAAGGAAAACCTAGATAGTGCCTTACGTATGGGTAAGGGGCTGATATTGCTTACGGCGCACCTTGGTAACTGGGAACTGGGGGGGATATTTTTTGGAAGTTCCGGCATAAAAACGAATGTTATAACAATTAAAGATCAAGATCCGCAAATAGATGAGATTCGCAGATGGTATAGAGAAAAGTATAATGTATCCACGATCACCATCGGAGAGTCCCCTTTCTCTACCATGGAGATTATGAGGGCGCTGAATAATAAAGAAATCGTCGCTATGTTGATAGACCGGTATAGTAGTGGGTTGGATAGCATAACGGTAGATTTTTTTAATAAACCGACTCCGTTCCCAAGGGGGCCGCTTATCTTGAGCAGGCTAACAGGGTCTCCCATTGTTGTGGCTTTCGTTGTTAGAGAAAAAGAGACCTATAAGGGTATCATAGGAAAACCGCTTATGGTTACCCATGAAAATGAGGAATGTGAAGTAATGAAACAAGTTGTAAAAACACTTGAGGACCATATCTTGAAATATCCTGATCAGTGGTACAATTTTACGCCAATCTGATAGTCGTTTCCCTGAAAGTCTCTTTGCCACAAAAAAGCTTGAAGTGGTATGGAGAAGGTGTACGATAAAAAACAAGATGTCATGTGGAACAATATATCGTTTAATCAATCGGACTGATAAAACAAATACCTCTTGCAATTTTCTTTGTTTTTGCTAAAGTGAAGGCTGGAAGGGGAAAGGCAATTTCCAATCATTTATCATCATTTCAGGTACGGTTTCACTGGCGGTGGAAGGGGTGTCAATGTCACAACGGGCTTACCGTATATGCCGGTCGATCGGCAGGATTATTGAGCATCAGTGTCTTCGGAAGCATGTTCTCTATCCTGAGCGGGCACATACACAGGGGCCGGTGATATTCGCACCCACACACCTATCGCATCTGGAGCCGTTTCTTGTCGGTATTCACCTGAAGCGCCGTGTTCACATGCTGGCTCGCATTGAGTTTTACAAATACCGCTGGTCGCGATTTCTGCTCAATCAGGTGAACTGCATACCCATCAATCGGACAGGCGTGCCGGTGCGGGCGATTCGTAAATCAATCGCACTACTCGGCCAGGGCGAAGTGATCGGTATCTTCCCCGAAGGAGGCGTGCGCGCGGGCGGCAACTCGGTGATTCGCGGGGGAAAGATCAAGCAGGGTGTCTGTCTGCTCGCCTATCGAACGCGAGCGCCGGTGGTGCCGGTGGTCGTGCTTGGCGCCGACAAACTCAATTGTGTAAGCCCATGGCTGCCGTTTCGACGGGGCCGGATATGGATGGCTTTTGGCGAGGCCGTGCGGTCGGACCCTTTACTCCATCGCCGTGCGGCGCGTGCGGAGATGGCATTACGTCTGGAGAAGGCATATATTGAACTTTACCAACAGTTGCTCGCCTCGGCGGGTCTGCAGGATTCGCAAATTCCATGAGTGATTTCTTTTATAAGGCCGTCCGCTTCTTCGGCTCTTACCCATTCTTGCTCAGTAGCCGGCCGCTGGTGATCTACCTCGAACAGACTCGCCGCGCAGGGGCGTTTCTGCTGGCGCCTACGCACGCTTCGCTGTTCGATACACTGGTGCTTGTCCGGCATTCGTATCGCAAAATTGATTTTTTAAGCATTGTCGAGGTATTCAAGAAGCCTTTTTTAGGCTGGTTTTGCGGGTTGATGAATGCCTTTCCGTTGAACCGTTCGCGTCCCGATCCGGCCACGGTGCGGAACATTCTGTCACGGTTGGCACGCGGGCGTTGCGTCGGCTTCTTCCCGGAAGGGCGCTTGCAACGCGGGGCAAAATCGGTTGTTTATACGCGGCAACTGAATCGCGGCCTCGGGCGAATTGCAAAGATGGCGGCAGTGCCGATCGTGCCATGCGTGGTGATCGGCGCGGAAGACTATCAACGTGTCCGCGCATGGTTTCCGATTCGGCGAACCCGATATGGTGTC
This sequence comes from uncultured candidatus Brocadiaceae bacterium, assembly GCA_964355695.1. Lineage (GTDB taxonomy): Bacteria > Planctomycetota > Brocadiia > Brocadiales > Brocadiaceae > JACVXV01. The sequence continues at coordinate 14,058 of CAYHFB010000028.1, read as the reverse complement.
ATCTTCGGCAGAGCAATCGAACCGGACGAAGATGACCGCAAAACCGACCAGTGCGTGGCAGACGCACTAGCTGACCTTCACCAGCAGTTGTCGTCCCGACTGGGGAGATCAATCTAGCGCTGATCCAGAGCTTGAAAATGGCTGCATCTGAGAAAACCAACCGAAAGGGTAGACGGCAACACCCGCACGCCCCGTCCATGGACGCATTAATTTTAAGTCTTGCCGCAGGACGAAAAACTGGCCAGGTAAGAGGATGAATAAAGGAAATAAAAAAATATGTTGAAAACAAAAACAGCCAATCGCTTATTTTCTGTGTTGTTGTTTTGTCTTATTTTTCCCACAACCATTTATGCCATGAGTGATGATGGACAAGAGGTATCTCCCGCGGATAAGCAGCAAATATTTGAAAAGCTCCAGGCACTTTCTAAAGACACTTATGCAATAATCGCTACCGTTAATCAGGAGAAGCAACTGGTTGCCCTGAAAGAAAAGGTGTATGTTGATGGAACGGTAATTATGAAAAAACCGAATATGTTCAGATGGGAGATGGTTCGTCCCGGCAAATCTATCACGGTTATTGATGGTGAAGAAATGACCGTCTATACTCCTGAAAGCAAAGAAGCTCAGGTGTACAGCCTTTCCGATAGTACGATGGCACGCAACACCATGCAGTTTTTTTCAACAACGATGTGGGGGGCAATAACCGAGATGGAAAAGAGATTTGCGGTAAAAACCTTCCGTAGGGACGGGGAGATAGTTTTAAAACTAACGCCTTTGTCAAAAATGGTTGGGAAATACCTGTCGTCTATTATCATATATTACGGCGAAGATACGGGACTCCCGCATGGTTTTGAAATGATTACCCCGAAGTCGGATAAAACCGTAACCAGATTGTCAAACATAAAGATCAATCCCGAGATTAAACCGGACGTTTTTAAGCTAAAATTACCGGAGGACGTTTGGGTAACAAACAATTCAGACCGCAGCCGAAACGGTATTGAATAATGTTTGCTGTAATCAGGTACGTTACCATTATAGCGCTCATCATTTTGAGTGTTTATGCATATCCATATCTGAATCCGCAGACGATAAGCTCTTTTGTAAAAAATAACGGAACCATGGCCCCTTTGGTTTTTATAGTAATTACCACCGTGAGGCCCATCCTGTTCTTTTTACCATCACTGGGTTTAACCATTGTGGCCGGAGTATTATTCGGTACGGTCTGGGGAACGGTATACGTGGTTATCGGTGGTGCGTTTTCAACCTTGGTTGGATTTTATTTTGCAAAGTGGCTTGGCAGAGATGCAATTAAAAGGTTGGTAGAAAAGCATAAACTATTCGCGGAAATTGAGAAAAAGTCAAAGCTGTATGGGAAGAATGCGATACTCTACATGCGGCTTTTTAATCTGCCATGGGATATCGTTAGTTATTGGGCCGGGCTTTCAGGGATTCGTTTTAAGGATTTTTACGTGGCGAGCGCCATCCCCCTTATACCCGTTAGTTTTTTATATACCTATTTTGGCAGCCATGTGTTTGCGCCAACAAGTCTGGGATTTATTGTCTCATTGCTGATTATGTTTCTCATGGGCGCCGTGCCTTATATAAGGGCAAAGCGTAATAGTTCGGCGGGTGTTAAATAAGCCAGGTTGCTAAAAATATATGGACATAAATATTGGAGTAATAAAACTTCCGGTAAACAGGCTACACCTGGAGCTTACGAACGCCTGCAATTTCTCCTGTGAATTCTGCCCTGATTCGAAGATGAAAAGAAAGAGGGGGTTTATGCCTCTCGAAATGGCCAAGTCCATCATAGCCGAGGTTGGAAGGACGGGCATCGTAAAGTTGGTCTTATTTCACGTAATGGGAGAACCAACCTTACATCCTCATTTAATAGATATCGCCGAATATGCACATCAAAAAAACGTCAATGTGTGTGTAACCACAAATGGCAGTAGCATGGGAAACCATTTACTGAGTGGCCTGATAAAGGCCAATGTCAAACGAGTGATCCTGTCGTTACAAACACCCGACGAAAAGACCTTTTCCCTGAGAGGCGCCGGTGGCCTGTCATTTGAAGAGTATGCCGAACGTGTAACCTCAATAGCAAGGGCATTTATAAACGATGGACACGAAAGCGAGCTGACCATAAACTTTCTTTCATCGCCATTAAGGAGATTAATTATCCCCATAGCCAAGGAGCTTAGTATTGCCGATACATCAAAGAAATTAAGGGCGTATCTGAAGATATGGGTTGAAAGAATCTTGAAGGGAACCGACATTGAATACCGGTTGCCCAACGTGCTACAGCAGATTGCCCGCGTAAAAAGCTTTAAGGACAATAAAATTACGGTTAGCGGCAGGCTTTCCATTCACACGAGGATTGTTGGAGATTGGGCAACACATTTTGACAGTAAGATCGTAAAAGCAAGAATTGGATACTGCCCGGGAATTCAGGACAATTTCGGCATTTTGTGGAATGGGGATTACACCTTTTGTTGCTCAGATTATGATGGTAGAACGACGACGCACAACTATAACGATACCTCTATCCACGATTACTTAAGCAAGGAGGAGGTTCAGGAAGTGGTAAGGGGCTTTCGGCGGTTCAGGGTAGTGCATCCTTACTGCAAACAATGTCTCGGTGATAAGAGCATACTGAATTCTGTCGTAAAGCAAATAGGGTCTATCGTTTATTTTAAGTGGATTAAGAAAAATTAAGGGGGGGGAATATGAAATTACTCAAGGTTGCGGTTTTACTGATTTCGTTGTTTTTCATACCGGCTTTTAGATTGGCGACAGCCGAAACAATTACTAATGATACCGTCGTGGCCATGGTCAAGGCCGGATTGGGGGAAGAACTGATTAGTAGTAAGATAAAAATCTCTCAAAACACCTTTGATGTTTCGACAGAAAGCATCATAAAGTTAAAAAAAGAAGGGGTAAGTGAAAACATTATCAAAACGATGCTTGACGTCTCCACGAAGTCGGACACACCAGCATCAAAAACACTCCCAACGGCTAATCCCGGAGAGCCATCTGATAGTGGGGAAAAAGTGCCGGCTATTGAAAAAGAACAAAAAGAATCAGGCGTAACCGAGGCAACCGTTGAACTAACAGAAGAAAACGTTTATTACGCACGATGTAATCTGAAGGTGATAGGAGGCGACCAGATTACCTGGGTTAATTGGCAGGCAACCCCAACGTTCATCCCCGTGAATACCAAGTTAAAGGTCATCAAATCAGGCAGTAAAGCATCAGTTGTAAACAGGGAAACCGGCAGCCACTACACGTTGGATATTGGCGAGAAAGGAGATAGATTTCTGGAAAAGTTTGTTACGAAAAAACTGGTCGGTATCAATCGATTTACTGCCGACGTGCAGTCCAATATTAAAAACACCGTGGCAAGGATTGGAATGACCAAACAAGAGGTATACATAGCAATGGGACCACCAACAAATGTCGTAAATGTCCGATCTAATACAAAAACGTATGAAGATATCATGGGTGCTGATTTGTGGGTTTATGCAAGAAAGCGTTTCGGTAAAAATATCGGTGTGGCATTTGATCCGGAAACCGGAAAAGTAAGCAGGACGGAGGGAATTTGGAGATAAGCTATAGGTCACGCAATAACATCAACATTCTGGAAAGGATCCAAACTGGTACCGGCAAGTTTCACTTGTAGAAGGTATACCGACGTCCCCGTGGCGTAAGAAGCGAAACAATGCTGTGGCAAGGGGCGGGGTTAGTTCGACCTTTCCTGAGTGCCTGCTATGAGTCCGCTCGTGACAAGGGCAAGCTGTTGTCACTGAAGGCCGTCGGTGACCTGGGGACGCAAGAATCCCTGGGATTCGTGCGAAGTCTCGATACCCGGCGAGGACGAGAATTTGTCAGAAGTCGTGAACCTTTACACCTATGAGTCTCCTACCAATAATAGTTTGACATTTTCAGCGAAAATATTTTTGTAAAGCTTTATATTCTCCGCTTTGTATAAGGCTTTGTGGCAAAGTTTCAAGTTTGGGGATTGGAGTGAATAATGTTTGTCGTAAATAGCATGGTTTTGTTGATTAGCTGATCCATAAGGAAATTAATATACACACGGCGGATGTTCCAGACAAGAAAATATTGCAGGATATTGCACTATCAAGGTACCATAACCATTGCTCCGGCAAAGCGATTGTTTAACCCTTAAATAGTGTTTGACTTATCAAATGAATTTGATTAGAGTATGAGCCGTTTATTCCATCCTGTTTTATGATTTTCAAGGTGGAAGGGTTATCGATTTTTATCCGGCGTCCCTCTTTACAGGCAAGCCAAAGGTAGAAGGCGGTAGCTGTTTTCCAAACCTTCTCGTACACGAGTGAGCTGTTAACGATTTTTTATTAAAGACTGCAAAAGATGATATCAATTAAACAATTCTGAAAGGATATGTTATGAGCAACACCCCGCCTGTTGTACTTGATGTAAGAAATATTATACCCAGAGAAAGACACCCAAAGATCTTTAATACCTTCGACGGCCTGAAAAAGGGCGAGATGATGGTATTGATAAACGACCACGACCCTAAGCCGCTGAAGTATCAATTGGATGCGGAACGGGTGGGACAAATGAACTGGAAATACGTGGAACAGGGACCGGAAATATGGAAGGTAGAAATAACGAAGAATTAGCGCCGCAACACGGCGAGTTCGGATTGTTTTGTGTAACAGTTACATCTGTTGAAGCTTATTCAATAGGAAGGAGAACGGGGGATGAACAAGAGGATAATTGGTGTGGTTTCAGTGGCAGCATTTGCCTTGTTTGGTTGTACGGGCGCTTTTTGTGACGCGCCGGGTGAGGCAAAAAAGGAGGCGGTAAGCGCTCCTCCGGTAGCTACGCCGAAACCCGCGCCAACCGCAGATGCTGCGTCTGCGCAGGCTGTGGGTTCACCGGCGTCCGTAGTGAAGAAATCGGCGGATGGTTCCATCACGGTGTCTTCTCAGCCAATGGTTGAGGAAAAAAAACCGGCAGTAGAGGAGAAGAAGCCTGTCATTGAGGAGAAGAAGCTTGTCATTGAGGAGAAAAAGCCGGTAGTTGAGGAGGTAAAGCCGGTTGTAGAAGAGAAAAAGCCTGTTGTTGTGGAAGAAAAGTTGGCAGTCGAGGTGAGAAAACCGGATGCTGAGGAAAAAACATCTGCGGTAAAAAAGGACGAAGTGATCTTTCGTTCAAAAGATAAAAGGACAATCCAACAGATCATCTCCGAACTTACCAAAGAAAAGATCGGCCCGGACAACTCTGGAGACTTGTACCATGGAGGTTTAACGGCGACCTATACGCAGCCGGAAGAGGTATTTCCCGGTGAAGGCAAATTTGGAAAATTGTTTAATTTTTTACCGATTATCAGATGGTATGACCCTGACCACTATTATACGCCCATTACGTCCGTTGCCGGCGAATTCAAACATGAAGAGTGCGTTATGTGCCATACCGTGCAGACGCCCGGCATCGTAGCCCAGTGGAGAAAGAGCAAACACGCAACCACCGAGAAGGGCGTTGTTGGTTGTAATAAATGCCACGGAAGCAACCATCAGCAGTTGTACATGCCTTCCTGGAAGCATTGCGGAGAGTGTCATAAGGAACAGACAGCGGGTCATCGCTCCGGCAAGACCGGTTCACATACGCATGCATTTCACGTAGGCGTGGTAGAGGCTAGCTGGCAGATATCAAAACCCGCGGCGGAGGTGACAGCCTGTGCCACGTGCCACGGCATTGCGGAAAACCGGTGTGACGGATGCCATACAAGGCATGATTTTTCACTAGCCGAGGCAAGAAAACCCAATAACTGCGGTATTTGCCATACGGGTTTGGACCATTACGAATACGAGATGTACAGGGAATCGTATCACGGGATGATTTACGAGTCAGAGCAGCACTCATGGGACTGGACCAAGCCCCTGAAGCCTGCAAACTATAAAGTCCCGACCTGTGCATACTGTCACATGAAAGATGGTGAACACAACGCGCAGAAGGCATCAACCATAAATAGCCACATGGGTACCTCCCTTGTAGACAGGGGTGCTCCCAAATATAAGGAAGCCAGACAAAACTGGATCAATACCTGCAAAGGGTGTCATTCGCCTCGGTTTGCGACAGACCAGTTGGAGGCTATGGATGAAGCGATAAAGGTCAGCTTTGTGAAATGGCGTGAGGCGATGAAGATCGTAGCGGATCTTTATAACGAAGGACTGTTGGATCCTATGCCAAATGATCTTGCCCCCGATTATGCGGGACATTACACCTTCAGCTTGTTGGGTGGCGAAGGAAGGATGTTTAATGTCTCCGATATCGAGCGCATGTCGTTTGAGATGCTCGTTTACATAACCAATGCCGTATATAAGGCTATGGCGCATGGGGCGATGTACGGGGCAACCTATGGAAAGGGCGCCTTCTTGCAAGACCGTTGGCTCATTCAAATCAAGGCCGAAGCAAGCAGGTTGAGAAGATTTAAAGCCCTGGAAGACAAGGTTGGCATAAAACACAAGGCCTACGACTTCTGGAAGCATGGGGAATACACCGATTTGCTTTTAGGCTGGAAGAGGAAGCCGGGCGACACGGATAAGGCCGCATGTAATCATGCCGGCGAACCTTGCCTGGCAGAATAACGCGCCAACAAGCGTTCCCTTGCGGAACAGACCGTTAGAAAAAACAAAAAAAGGCTTAATCCTTAAAACAGATTAAGCCTTTTTTATTTCCCCCCCAGTAGGCTAAGCATCGCCTGCCGAAACCACCTTTCCGCACCCATCCCCACGGGACAAAATGCATATTTGCAAGAAAGGGGGAATGATCCCTTTGCCTTCTTAGTAATAAACGTCCAGCAATTTGCTCATGAAATCGCCAGTCTCGGAGTCGGTGGCATACTTGAGGGCCATCGGGTTTTCCGGTTTACGGTTCTTTTGGGCAGGCAGGGTCTCCTGAGAAGTCGCAACGGCTTGTGACTTTTTCATTTCCTCGAAGCGTTTTTTGGACAGTTCCCGTTGTGCTTCCATCTCCATAGCGGTCGCCTGGCTTGCTACGCTACGGTCTTGAGCAGAGGGGCTGGCTGGTGCGTTTGCCGCCTTTCTGATAGCGCGAGCCTTCTGTATGGTAGCCTCCGGGTCTCCAGAGACACTGGACGTATCAATTCTAACTTCACCTTCAACGGCGTACCTCTTGCCATCCGGTCCTGTCTGGTAACGAAACGTGATTCCCCCCATCACGTATTGGCCACCCGCACTCTTGTGGGCATTCTCATGCGCCCTTACTTCCGCATCGCGCGCCTTGAGCTGTTCCACCATCCTTTGCTCGTCAGTCGTTAAACCGATGCTGGAAAAATTCTTGGGCAAACTACCGGTATTTATAGTGCTGCTAATTTGTATACCCATAATCTTTATACCAAAATGCTTCAGTTTTCCAGGGTGAGTTTTAGATAAACACTTACGTATTACTGGTGTATATTATAGCATTGTTATGAAATCAATGCAAAGAAAGGAAGTTTTTTTCCAGGGTAATATTCTAATGCGGCATAGCAGCCGCCCAATTTCCTCCCTTTCCCCCCGCGTTTACGGATGGATTCCAGGGTGAAACTGTAATACTGCGGGAAAACATGAAACTTGTTGACGAGGCGCGGCGTTTACTCAGTGGGATTATTTTCTGCCACATCTTTGACGGTTTTCATGCCGTAGCAAGCCACAGGCAGACGCGAGCAAACAGGGTTGTCCACACCAACCAATATGCCACAAGCCTGTCCAAACCACCCTGATTGAGAGTTTTTGAATTTTCTATTGACCTTGCAATACTACACCTTATATAATACCCTCTTATATGTTTCCGTCAAAAATACGGAATATGTTTATGGTTCTTCACACACGTTTACGCTAGCAGAAAAGGGTAATTATGGACAGACACTTCAAGACAAAAGTCAAATTCCACCATATTTATCGGAATGTAATAGTGGCGGCTCTTTCCATTGTCCTCATTGTTGGTGGGATATACGGAGGAAGAGAGTTAAGCTGGAAGGAAATCGCCGCCGATGAAGTCGCCGTAATAGTAAACAATCTGACAGGCGGCATAAAGCTGATCAACCGTGCAGGCGCTGTGCTCTATTATCCTTTCGTTCAGGATATTTATATCCTGGATAAGAGGGAGCAGGTTTTAAAAATGACTTCCGCCGAGATTGACGACAAACACCCTCAGGGCAACCCGCTGGTTGTAAAGTCAATAGACGGTGGTGACGTAGTGCTTGATGTTCAATTACAGTATATGCTAAGGCCGGACGTTGCAATTCATATTGTCCAAAGCACGGGTGTCGGTGACGTGTTTAAGAAGAAGTGGTTATACGATTATGCGCGCACCATCTGTTATTATTGTTATGGAGAGCTAACGCTGGGCGAGTTCCCCGTTGCCTCGCTGCGCGATATCAAGGCGCAAAAGGCCAAAGAAGAGATTAATAAAATGCTGGAGAAACACGGTTTCAGCGTAACGTCTATAAACCTTACCGACTACCGCTACTACCGGGAATATGCCGAAAAAATACAAGAACGCAGGTTGGCTGACAAGGAAGTGGAAGAGCAGAAGACCAGAGGTTCAGCCGCCAAGGAAAACCAGCGAAAGGTTATCGTAGAAGAGACAAAGAAGCTTGAGGTTGAGGTTGCGCGGTTTCGTGGGGAATGCGATAAGCGTATCATGGACGCCAGAGGTTCTGCGGAGGCAAAAAAACAAGACGCAAATGCCTACTTAATCCAAAAGAAATATCAGGCAGATGCGGAATTCGAAAGACTATCAAAGGAGTCAGAAGCTGTTTTGGCGACAGTCAAGACGGACGCCGAGGGCATCAGATTGTTGAAAAATGCACTGGATGGCGATGGCGGGCGTAATATGGTCCGGCTCGAATATGCCAAACGCCTGAAACAGGCCATCGTAAGAAGCACTCCGATTATCAGGCAAGGTATCGAGACGCCGCAAAGCATCCAACGCTTTAAGTATATTGAAGATGCGCCGAAGATCGATTACATGTTCCCGGAACCACCCGATGCAGCGCTGGTTAGCCCTTTAAAACCGGGACCAGACAAGTCGCCTTAAATGCTCAATACGTATTTTACCTTCACAAACAAGACTCGTTAACATCATCCACTTAAGAGGCGAAAATGCACATAGGAAAACTTACCACAAAATATATTATTCCTATTGGAATTATTGTTTTAATAGGATTGGCTATCATTGGTGTTAAATTCTTTGTAATAAAAGTAAGCGTTGACCAGCTCGGTGTAAGAACCCGTATATGGGGCGTGTCGCGTGGTATCGTGGAAAAAGATTACGAAGCCGGTTGGCATAGGGCCGTTAGCGGTATAGACCAGTGGGACCTCTACGATTGTACGATACAAACGCTTGAATTCGCAAAAGAGCCATCGCGGCTTGGCCATGACGAACGAAAGGAAGCCGCCATAAGGACGGCAGACGACTATGACGTATCTGTCGATATGATTGTCAAATACCAAATTAACCGTGGCAGCGCTTGGAAGTTAAGGCAAGATCTAGGTGCAGGCGAGCGTTATAAAATTATCGTTGAGAACGAAATACGCGATATAGCCAGAAGCGTTTTTGGTAGGATGATAGAAAGGGACCTCTATAACCCGGTAGAAAAACGAAAAAGGGCAGAAGAATGCAAAATACAGCTTACCGAGAGGCTTGGTACCCGCCACGTAGACGTTATTGACGTCCTTATCCTGGAGATGAGATTCGACCCGCAGCTTGAAAGAAAGATTAAAAATATCAAGTTAGCGGAACTTGACAATGTCTTGAACAAATCAAAGACACTCGCTGCCGAACAGCGAGGTATCACACAAACCATTGATGCAGATACCGAGGCTATTGCCCAGAAGATTGTCGGTGACAAAGAAAGGGCTATCACGGTGCTTGACGCAGAAACGTCAAAGGGGATAACGGAAATCCTCGCTGAGTCTGATAAATATTACGTCCAGAAGAGGGCCGAAGGCGACCTTTATAAACAACAGCGTATTGCCGCAGGCACCTTGTTGATCAAGCAATCCCAGGCTGAAGGCGAAAGGCTGAGGAGAGAGGCATTGACCGGCGCTGGAGGCGATATCATAATTGCCATGGAGGCAGCCCGCAATATGAATTTGGCGGATGTAAACCTCTCCAGCCTTGATATGAACCTGCTGGACGTAGAAGATATGGCAACGAGACTGGGTGTTTCAGACGTAAAGGGAAGGCTCAAGGTTGACCCAAAGACGTTCAAACAGGTACAGGAAATGCTTAATCAACCGAAGGGTACTGACTCGGCGAAATTCAAATAGGCGCTTAGCGCCTCTCTATTGACAATTATTGTCTATAAAAGACAATCCGGCCGAATCGGAAGAGCCTCAAAACAAAAGAATAAAATATAACCGTATTTGGCCTCGTTTCCAGGCTTCAGCTTGGGAATGGGACTGCAATAAAAGCTCTGATTTTGGTCAGAAAATAATCTTCAGATTCGGCTTCTTTGCAGCTTTGTGGTTGAATTAGCTTTGGTTGCGGTTTAGCCGCGCTGTAAAAACAAAGGTAACAACCGGTGTTGGATTGTGCGTTCATCTCCCCAGTGCGTTCCTTCTTTAAGATGTGCCCATTGTTCACCTTTTTTTGCATTCTGTTCTCCCAAACCCCCAGTCCACCATATTCAAAGTTCCCCTACATTTGAATCCCTAAACCATTAAATCAAGCCGCCTGCGGTATACTGCCTTTTTTGTGGCGAAAATCCCCGCGTTCGGCCAAGGGCGGATGATGTCCTCCATAGGCGCATACTTTTTTGGACAGGATAACTGGATAGACCGGATTAATTAAACCTTTCGGCGGCTTTCTGTTTATACGTAGGGCAAGGCTTCAGCCTTGCTGCTGTTTGAACACGCACCAGAGGTGGCAACCCTAAAGGGTCGCCCTACTGTCGCGCCGAAATCATACCGCACCCTTTGCGGCCTTTGCCGCCACGTGGCAACCCTAAAGGGTCGCCCTACTGTCGCGCCGAAGGGGCGAAGTATTTGCTTGCTAATATAATAATACATTTATACCAAATTCGGCATAAGTTTCGCCCCTGCAGCGGCATTGAAAATTCCTGTACATTAAATTATCCCGTTAATCCTGTTATCCCGTCAAAAATTATGTTAATGCTTATTTGAACAAAATAATTTTACGTACACAAGGAGTTACCTTGCAGACAAATACGCCGTTACACCATGAGTTAACATGGTTTTCCAAACGATGGGATGTATACAAAAACTTAATTAAGAATAACTATCTCTATCACTATGATATCCATAGTTGCCTCCACAAGATTTTTGCAGGGTGTTTTTCCTCCAAGCCGTTTTCCCTGCTCGACCTCGGTTGCGGTGACGCCTCGTTTATTGCAAACACGTTGAAAGGCACCACCGTATCACGATACTACGGGATAGACCTTTCCGAGGTTGCCTTGAAAGAGGCCGCGAAAAATCTGGACGGGAGCGGTTTTGCGTCCGCCCTCGTGTGCGGGAATGTTGCCGAAAAAATTGCCGGGCTACAGGAGGGTTTCGATGCAATCGTCTGTGGTTTTTCCCTACATCACCTGACCGTTCAGGAGAAGGACACCGTATTCAGCAATGGTAGGCGGATACTCCGTGAGGGCGGGCTGCTCCTCATTTACGACATTATCCGCAAGCGGAATGAATCACGGGTTGAATACCTGAACCGCTACTGGAATATCAGCGAACGATGCTGGACTAACATAACCAAAGAAGAAATAGCGCTCCTCAAAGCTCACTCCATGGAAAGCGATTTCCCCGATGACGTGGATTATTTCCCGAATCAAGCCCGTAAATACGGATTCAAGCGAGTGGAGACCCCTTATCAGGACGTACACGAGACGGCGGCGTTGATGTGCCTCTATGGATGATGTTTAGAGAAAGCGGTATGTTTCCGTGTTTTGCGGCTTGCAAATGATTTTGCACGGCATCCTCGGTTCGAATAGCACAGGGGAAAAAAACAGGTGCGGGGAAACCTCGCCCCTATGATGTTGATTTCTTTACGTACTCTGCGCTATCTGCGGTGAACTGCTACCATTATTTGGTGGATACGCTTCCCTTGATCCACCCTACGTAATTGCGTGTCCCTCCCAATTTTGCTGAATCGGCAGGCGGGATAATTGCCTGCCGGCGTCGAGAAAGGCAACCATGTTCTCGTGCGGCGTGTTGATGGGTACCTCGCACCCCGTCGCCAGCACAAACCCCTTCGGACTATCGGCGGCCTTCATGATGCAATCCCTGATCATGTCCTTAATCGTCTGGGGATTCCCCTTCAGCATCCCATCGGACGGGCTGACGTTACCCATCAGGCATACCTTTTCTCCCACCAGCTTTTTCGCCTCCAGAAGGTCAATGTTGTCAATGCTCAGGATGTCTGCGCCACTTTCCGCCATGCACTGTATAACCCTCTTCGTCTTGCCGCAAATATGCAGGACGCCGGGGATGCCGTATGAATGGATATGGGCGTACACCTCCTTGAGGTACGGCAGGGCAAATTCCCTAAAGTGCTTCTCGCTTATCATGGAGCCGGTGGCCACCGGCTCTACCGTTACCGGCACGCCTCCCGCCTTTATGTATGCGTCGATAAGGTTTTTAACTGATTGGGTAGAGACCCTCAATAGGGCATGCACCAGTTCGGGGTCGGTGTAGAGTTCCTTTATGAAAACCTCAGTGCCCCGCAACGCCGCCGCGGTGGTAAATGGCGCGCCGATGACCGGGACGATAAAGACCTCGTTTCCGATGGCTTCAACGCACCTCTTCACGGCCTCCAGATAAACAGGGAGTCTGCCGTCTTTTTCTGGGTTTACCGGCCTTAATATTTTAAGGTCTTCCCTGGTTTGAATGAGCGGCGTCTCAACCTGCGGGGAGTCGTCTTCAGGAAAGTGCATCTTTGTGCCCATAGCCTCTGCCACCGTGGAGGTTGTGGAAAAGACATAAACGACGTCGTGGCGGTATTTCTTGAAGCAGGCAACGTTGGCGTCGCCCATGTTCTTGCCGTTGGTGCAAAAATCCCTTATTTTCAGGCCAAGACTTCTGGCTGCGAAGTTGAGTATCAGCGGGCTTACCAAAAGCCTGTCAACCTCCTTGCCCTGTAATATTGCCTGAAATCTCTCCTTCGGGGTCATTTTTTCCGCGTAATTCATCGTAGTCCCCCATGCTCACTTTTCAGGTGCACCAGTTCCCGTTCTTTGGTCTTCAACAGCAGGGAGTTCAAGGGGATACCATGCAGCATTTCTTTGGCAACCCTGACCGCCTCGGCGGCGTTTCTTGCATACCCGTCTGCCCCGATATTCCTGGCAAAACCCAACGATATTGGCCCACCGCCTACCATGACTTTAGAAGTGATACCGGCCTTTTTGATGTCTTCAATAACCACCTGCATGCCGTCCATCGTTGTGGTCATAAGCGTGGAGAGGCAAACCAGGTCGGCATTCAACGCCCCGGCGGTATCTACAAACTTCGCGTAGGGGACGTTCCTCCCTAAATCATGAATTTCATAGCCGGCGCTATCCAGCATTATCTTTACCAGATTTTTTCCAATATCGTGGGTGTCGCCTTTAACGACGCCAATGACGACCTTCTCCTTTTTTCGTGAGCCTTCCTGCGGCAGATGTGGCCTGATAATCTCGATACCCGCGTACATGGCGTCTGCGCACAATAGTATTTCCGGAACAAAATATTCCTCGCTTTCGAAGAGTTCGTTTACCCTTTCCATCCCCCTTGCAAGTCCGTTTATTAAGGCCTCATACGGGTCAATGTGCTGCCTGATTGATTCTATCGCCAGTTCCCTGGCGCGCGCCACGTCCATGTCAACCACGGACTGCGCTAAATGTTCAAGAATGTCTGATTTTTCCATGCTGTTTGTTTGCCTCCTTAAACCGCTTTAAAAGGTTTCCTCATGACAAAGAAGTCATGCATTTGAAAAGAACTTCAGAAACCACGGATTGTCGTTCATTAACCCCAGCCTTCAGGCTGGGGTGCTGGCCGCCCCTATCCG
>CAYHFB010000027.1:0-16687 GCA_964355695.1 uncultured candidatus Brocadiaceae bacterium | reverse complement strand
TCAGCAGGATGAATTGGTATTCTACCGTTCTTAACTTAACACGTATGGGCTAAAGGGTAGCCCTACTGCTGCTATGTAGCCGGATTACTTTTTGCCTTTCTCCATCGGAGAACGACAAAAAGGGTTATCGAGATAATGAATATCGAAATACTGATGATTTGGGCTACGGTAAAAAGGCTAAAGAAGAGCGGCGTATCGTTTCGCAGCAATTCCATGGAGTATCTTATAATAGGATAACAGATTCCCAAAAGGAGAAGCACCTCTCCATCCCTTTTTCGATACTTAAAAAAAGCGTTCAGGAGAAAGAAGAGGACGACGTCAGCGAGGAAAGAATACAACTGGGTGGGGTGAATCGGGAGGGCATGGGTGTCGGACAGACGGACGAGTCCGAGTTCGTAATGATGAAGAAACGCCGGGCTACCGTCAATCATCCCCGCTTTATCTATCGTCCTTGGGAATCGAACTGCCCACGGAATATGGGGCGCCAGCTTCCCGTAACAGCATCCGTTCAGGAAACATCCGATACGGCCGATGCCAAGCCCTAATGCAATGGATGGGGCGACGACATCAAACAGTTTCAAAACCGGCAGGCGGTGCTTCCTCACGTAGACAAACAGCGTCAGGGCACCAGCAAACAATCCGCCATAGTAAACCAATCCACCTTCATAAATCTTAAAGACACTGAAGAGGTTGTTTTTGTAGTCATCAAAAAACTGGATAATAAAAAAAATCCTTGCCCCTACAATGCCGGCACAGACGAGATAAATGCCGACGTCGGTAATCTTGGCCGGGTCAATGCCTTCCTTCCTTGCTCGCCAGCGCGCAATGGCAATGGACACCAGAAAAGCAACCATGAGCATGAAGCCGTAAGCATAAACAGGGATATGCTTCTGGAAAAAAGGCAGGGGTATTTCGAATAAAATCCTTCTCATACCGGGAGGCTCTTCATAAACTTGTTACCTTCGTCCACGAGGATAATTTTCGGCTTCCAGGCCTTTGCGTTCGCATCTTCCGTCATGCAATAGGAAATGATAATAACCTTATCACCCGGCTGTGCCCAACGAGCTGCCGCGCCATTTAAGCAAATGACGCCGGAATTGGGTTCTCCCTCAATAACATAAGTCTCCACCCGTGACCCATTGTTAACGTTAAGCACCTGTACCCGCTCGAAGGGCAGGATGTCTACCCTTTCAAGAAGCGTCTTGTCTATGGTAATACTGCCATTATAGTTCAGGTTTGTTTCCGTAACCGTTGCAGCGTGAATCTTGGATTTACACATCTCCCTCAGCATTGTTTCTCCCTATAGATTGATTTTGGTAACAACTTAGCGAATATTTAAAACCCTACCATTATTTTTTGAGAGCATTATCAACGACACGATGCGTATATGCTATCAAAATCAGGGTTCATGTTGCAAGCCTGAACCCGGCGGTGGTAAAAATTTTCCTTCTGGAGGGGGATAACCCATGACACTGTTGATAAAGCCCCTGGAAAACAAATTAGACTGCAATATACAACCCACAACAACATAAGCTATACTGTATATGGTGTAGCTTGTTGTAAAAAAGGCCGTTAATCAACAGGGTCATACATGCCAATCGGTGATGTCCGGTCTATCTGTTGCGGAATCAATGCGTTGCAAAGTTCCGTTAGGAATAAAATAGCGGTAGAAAACAAACGGAGAAACGGTATTAGTTCCGTAGGAACGAAATAGTGGTAGAAAAACATTTGGGTTTTAAATAGGTCAAGCCTGCGGCATTTTATGTTTGTATGCCCTTGCTATAACTACCGATATTCCGTCCCTGCAGGACGCATGGATTCAATCCCGAAGTGCAACAACCGGCGCAATGCGCTACATTTATTGCACCCTATAAGCTTAAGCCTTGCTCTTCGCCGTTTTCTTGGCAGCAGCCTTCCTGGGAGCAGGTTTTGTCGCTTTCGCCGCCCCTTTTGATTTAGTGGCTTTGGCAGCAGGCTTCTTGCTTGTCACGCCACCCTTCGCCACTTTGGCATCAATTAACGACAATGCCTCTTCCAGCGTAATTTCATCCGGTGAAACATGCTTGGGCAGGGTGGCGTTGATCTTGCCGTGGCGGGCGTAAGGACCATAGCGACCGGTGCAAATTTCCACAGTGGCCTTATCGCCGGGGTGTTCGCCCAGGGTGCGCAGCACGGCGTTACCGGCCTTGGATTGCGCCAGCAATTCCACCGCGCGATCCAGCCCGATGTCAAAGATGCTGTCGCTACGTGGGATGGATTTGAACTTGCCGTCATGCCCAAGGTAGGGGCCGAAGCGGCCGATGTTGGCGATGACTTTTTTACCGGTTACGGGATGCGCGCCAAGTTCGCGTGGTAGTTGCAGCAGTTTCAGTGCGTTATCCAGACTAGCTTGTTCTGGCGGTAATTCTTTGGGCCATGAGACGCGCTTGGGCTTGGTCTTGTCGCCTTCCACCACTTCGCCGAGTTGTACGTAATAGCCGTAAGGGCCGCGCAGCAACAATACCGCTTGCTTGCTGTCGGGATACACGCCAAGTTCGCGGCGCGCCGAGCCGCCATCTTCCGCTTCCCCGCCCAGGCTGCGCGTGAAGTCACATTCCGGATAGCCGGTGCAGCCAATGAAGCTGCCTCGTTTGCCGAGCCGTTTGGACAGGGGCTTGCTGCATTTCGGGCAGGCTTCGGTGAGTAATTCCTGGGTGACATCCTTGCGCTCAATGCTTTGCTTTTCGGTGACGAGCTTGCTAAAGCCTTTCCAGAATTCCTCCAGCACCGGTATCCAGTCGCGCTTGCCTTCGGAAACTTCGTCCAGCTCGTCTTCCAGCGACGAGGTGAAGCCGTAATCGACATAGCGGGTGAAATGTTCGGTGAGAAAACGAGTGACGACTCGCCCAACGTCGGTGGGCACGAAGCGTTTCTTTTCCAGAATGGCGTATTCGCGAGCCTGCAGGGTGGAGATAATGGTGGCGTAAGTGGAAGGCCGCCCGATGCCATATTCTTCCAGCGTCTTGACCAGGCTGGCTTCGGAAAAGCGTGGCGGCGGCTGGGTGAAGTGCTGCTCACCGTACAGTTTGTCGAGCGTCAATACGTCTCCCTCGGCCAGCAGCGGCAGTTTGCCCCCCTCTTCTTCGGCTGTGTCATCCACGCCTTCCATGTACACCCCGATGAAGCCGGGGAATACCAGTGTCTGACCGGTGGCGCGGAATAGCGCGCGGTCGTCGCCCAAACTAATGTCCAGACTGACGGTGTCAAAACGAGCCGGGGCCATTTGGCAGGCTAGCGTGCGCTTCCAAATCATCTCGTAGAGGCGCGCCTGATCGGCATTCAAATGGCCGCGCATGCTGTCCGGCGTGCGCGCGATTGAGGTTGGGCGAATCGCTTCGTGCGATTCCTGCGTGTTCTTGGTTTTGCTCTTGTAGGTCAGTTGGTTGCCGGGCAAATAATCGCTGGAAAAATTGCTGCGGATGTAGTCGCGGATTTCCTGCACGGCTTCTTTAGCCAGCGACACCGAATCGGTACGCATGTAGGAAATCAAACCAACGGTCTGCCCGCCGATGTCCACACCCTCATACAGCGATTGTGCGGTGCGCATGGTGCGCTCGGCAGACATGCCCAGCTTGCGCACGGCTTCCTGCTGCAGGGTGGAAGTGGTGAACGGAGCGGCGGCATAACGCTGCTTGGCCTTCTTCTCGACGCGCACTACCTTGAGCGGCAGCCTGGCATCGTTGAGATTGGAGAAAATCGTGTCGTATTCGGCTTGGCTGCCGATGCTGAGTTGCTCCAGTTTCTCGCCCTGGTACTGAAACAGCTTGGCGGAAAACGGCTGGTGATCCTTGTGGCTGTCCAGATGTACCGTCCAGTATTCCTGCGTGATGAACGCTTCGATTTCCAACTCGCGCTCGACGATCAGGCGTAGCGCGGGACTTTGCACGCGACCCGCCGATAAACCCGGACGTATCTTGCGCCACAGCAGCGGCGATAAATTGAAGCCGACCAGGTAATCCAGCGCGCGGCGCGCCTGTTGCGCGTTGACCAGCGGAATGGAAATCTCGCGTGGATGAGCAACTGCTTCGCGCACCGCCGATTGGGTGATTTCGTAGAACACCACGCGCTGCATACGCTTGTTCTTCAAGCCGCGCTTGGCCTTGAGCAACTCGGCAATGTGCCAGGCGATGGCCTCCCCTTCGCGGTCAGGATCAGGCGCTAGCATGATGTTGTCAACCAGCGCGGCGGCTTTGGCAATTGCATCAACATGCTTGCTGTTGCGTGCGACGACCTCGTATTGCATGGCGAAATTGTTGTCGGTATCTACTGCGCCGGTCTTGGGAACCAAGTCGCGCACGTGCCCATACGAGGCGAGCACTTCGAAGTCATCGCCCAGATATTTCTTGAGCGTTTTGGCTTTTGCCGGAGATTCGACGATCAGAAGATTGGTTGTCATGTGCGAGGTTTAATTTCCATCACAAGGTTAAATTCACCGGCTTCTGCCGGCGATTCGACTATTACCAGATTCATTTTTGCCGTAGCCATACGTGTTGTTACTTATTAAGTATTAGGGGCGAAAGATTCGAATTGTAAGCAATGACGCCAAAGAGAGTCAAGACTTTTTTTGTTTCATAAACAAAAAACCATTTGATAATTGGTATAAATGTCGCTAGAATGCTTCTTTTGTAATTATTTTCTGCGTCACTGCTACAATGGCTTATCGTAATTTGATAAAGAGGGAAATATGGTTTCGAGTTCTTGGTTCAGAAGGCATCAAAAAATAGTTTACAGTATTATGATATTTGCGATGTTTGTATGGGGTATCAGTTATTCCGCCATGGAATTGATACCTCAAAAACCGATAGGGAAAATACAGGGTAGGAAAATCGCCCAGAACGAGTTTGCCGATATGCTGGGGCGCTGGCAAAAGTTGTTTTTCCCGCAGGAGCAACAGTCGGTTGTTTCCCTGGTTTGGAAGCAGCTCATGCTTGTCGAAGAGGCAGGGCGGATGGGCCTTGTGGTAACGAAGCAGGAGGCTGAAGAAGGCTTCATGAGGCTCGGCCTCCAGATGTTTGGTGAAGAGGCAAATATCGACAGAAATGCCCTCGAACAATATCTCTGCCGCAATTTCAGGCTTAACCAGGAACAAATCATGCGCACGCTGCACGAGGCGCTCCTTGTTGAAAAACTGGATTCCTTCATGCGATCTTCCGCAAAAATGACGTCGGAGGAGATATGGCAAAGGTATTCCATGGAAAACGAGCAGGCGAAGATTAAGGCAATCGCCTTAAAAGCCAGTGATTTTGTGGATTCGGTGAATGTGACTGAAGACGAAATACGGGCGTTTTATGAAAAACACAAGAATGAAGAAGATCATCGTGACGCCGGAAAACCCGGCTATAAGCTTCCTGATAGGGTGAAGATCGAGTGTGTCGTGGCAAATTTAGAAGATTTTGCAAAACTCGCCGTCGTTACTGACGATGAAATAAAGAAATATTACGAAGAGAACAAAGATGCTCAATATAAAATAGCAGCGCCGGAGTCTGCACCCGCAGCAAAAACGGTCGGCGCGGATGACAAAACACCGGCGCCTTCTTACAAACCCCTCGCCGGAGTAAAGGCAGACATACAAACGACGCTCAGCAGACAGAAGGCAACGGAAAAAGTGTCTGAAGTTATCAGTAAAATGGATGAAGAAGCATACGAGGCCATGGACAAAACAGAGCGACCATCCTTTAAAGACCTGGCAAACAAGTACAAACTGGTTTATGAAATACCAAAAAGCAAGGTCACCGGCAGCGAATACCTAACGGAAAAAGACTTCTTTGACGTGCTGCCGGGCGCAGAGCAACCAGCCAAGACCGCGTTCTCCAGAGAGGCATACGAGCCTTCCAGCCCCATTGCCTTTGTAGCCGGGAAGGTTGTCTTCCAGGTTATCGATAAGAAACCATCTGAAGCTGCGCCACTGGAAGAGGTTCGGAATGTGGTGGTAAACGACCTAAAGATGGAAAAGGGATTTTTGAAGGCAAAAGAGATC
Organism: uncultured candidatus Brocadiaceae bacterium; assembly: GCA_964355695.1. Lineage (GTDB taxonomy): Bacteria > Planctomycetota > Brocadiia > Brocadiales > Brocadiaceae > JACVXV01. Next base: position 10,671 of record CAYHFB010000027.1, on the reverse strand, counting down.
GCTGAAAAAATCACCGGCAGCACAAAGGCGATAACCCTTGACGAGACCATAAACCTGTTAAAATCGGAAGGCGGAGGCAAACAATTTCCCGTTAGTGAAACGGGTTACTTTGCCCGTCCTATGAAAATCTTCAACAAGGAATCCCGCTACATTGAGGCGCTTAAGGAAGATTGCCCCAACGTGGCCAAAAAGGCCTTCGATTTGAAGGCTGGACAGTTTGGTGTTGCGCAGGAAACGTCGGGAGAAAAGGCTTGCTACATTGTAAATCTGCTTGAGCGAAAGCCAGCCGACAAAATAGCCTTCGAACGTGACAAAGACAACGTAACCAAACGGTATTTAGCCGAAAAACAAGAGGCTATCATGTCCGAATGGCAGATGGGCATCGGCCGGAATGCGGAGATATATACGAGGTTTCAGTAGATAATCTGTTTGTGGCTGACAAAATCACCTCTTTTTGGCGGTTCGATTTGTTATAATTCACACGTAGGGACACGGCGAGCCGTGTCCCTACTTCATTTTCTTCAATCTTTCCACATCCTGCAAATCCTGATAGCGCCCTGTTGCCAACTTGTTCTTGATAAGTTGTTTTCTCCCTATGAAGAATACGGGAATATTTGAATCCCCAAAAATACCCCTCGTTTTATTTTCCCAAACGTCTTTCCACTCTACGGCTGTTATAGAAGTCAGGATGTCTATTCTGTTTGGTTCGTAGCCAAGTTGTATTACAAAGCCGGATTTACAAAAATCACCCATTTTTATGCCCAAAGAACCAAATCCGAAGTCTTTCAATACGGCAATAACCTTTTCTGCATTTTCCTCAGCCGCCTCTATCAAAACATCCATGTCACCAGTTGCCCTCGGCCTTGAATGTGCGGTTACTGCGTGCGCGCCAACAACTACGTACTTAACTTTGTGATAGTTTAGTAATTTTAAAAACTCTTTGTAGTCGTTGCTCATGTAAATGCAGCCCTTTCAATTCATAGTAATTTTTGGTTATCCGCTCCATTGCATCGATCTTTTTCTTTATCGACTTGGACGCCCAATATCTCAAGGCATCTTCCTCCTGCCCCTGGATATCGGATAATTTGTACTTTTTTACTTTTTTTTCCATTTCAAACCTCAGATTGTATCACGTAATCAGCAGCAACATAGACGTCAATGATCGCACATTTAGGGTCGGATGGAACGTCGGCAATGGCATTGTGACAAAAAAACGGCAACATCATTGCGATTGAATACCGTTCCTCACGTCACTCTGTAGCTGGCTAATGCGGCGCCAATCGGTGCGCATTTTTGCGCGTCCGTGTTCAGCGCATTGTTCGATGGCGCGTTAATCATCTAATCCAAAATGCTGAGCTAATCTTTCTATGGTAAAGCTACTTGTAAGACGACATGCCGTATGCTGGAGAGCAATTAATCCCTTCTCCCAATATGCCTCTGCCCGAGGGACCGCTTTTATCCAATCGACCCGGACGAGATATTCGCACAAGTCGAGGTTGTCAGAGTTTTTTCCCATATTATGAGCTTCAAGCATTGTGCCTAGAATCGGTGTTTCTTTTCCATCTACTGTTACGTTGAAATCTTTCACAGACACTGCTGACTCTTTTACTACACCCACGCCAACGTATCCTGTTTTAGGTATATTGACGAACACTCGCGACCCGGGAAACAGTAGCTTCAGTGTTTGACTGTACCATTTGCCCTGCCCGCCAGATACAAAGCCATACTTTCGGCAGTCGTCCCAATTTCGATGTTCGCTTTCCCCAAGACTTACGTAAAAGTCTCGCCCGTTCCATGGCTCGGTACCTTTTTTGACCTTAGATTTACTGGTTTTCCGCTCTGCTTCTTCAGGGTCAATAAGCCATGTGCGGGCTAGATAATCATGACCATTTTCGTGGAAGAACCGAAAGAATACCGCATTGACCGGGACACCATAATTATCCGACAGATAGTTGATAATTCGCTCAGTGCTTGAATCGAGCTCCGATGCAACAACGATCAATTCGTGATTTTGATTTATCCGTTCCGGCAGGCTCGCACCAAAAGCCTCATCGAACCCTTCCTCTAATTTCTTTCCTGCGTTTTTCTCCAAAAATGTAGCTGCGATTTCTTCGTAGGAAAGCGATTGTACCCAAGAAGCATAATCAAGTAACTGAGCTACAACTTCACGAGGCGTGCGATTTTTCTTGATCTCAATGATGGATAGATTACCTGATATATCCATTGCCAACATGTCAATGAACTTGCCATATGATGTGGGGACTTGCCTTCCAATTAGCATTAACTGTGATGACAGTATTGACAAATCTTTAGCAAGCGCATCCTCAAGCTTCAATTCAGAATCAATGGCGGACATATTGACCTTTTCTGGTTTAGCTCCCAGTCGCCAGATTCCAACTTCAATAGGCATTTATAGTTCTCCAAATAGGGTAATTTCATTGGCAAGCAATTCGTCGGCAGAAATAAGCGACGCCGTGCCTACTTTCGCATCCAAAAATGCGTCAAGCAACCGCCGCGCATTATCCTGCGTGGCTGCAATTAGTATGTCGAGGTCAAACGTAGCACGTGGTACGCCATGCAATACGGCGGCAATACCTCCAATGACAACGTACTTAACCTGGTGTTTTTGAAATGACGCGAATACGTCCCGAAGCCGATTGATCATTTTTTTTCTGATCCATGATTTTAGGGTTGCAGTTTAATATCAGATCGGTGAAATAGCAGAGCATATCCATCCGTTCCGAAAGCGGCAACGATTGAAACCAGAAAGCCTTGGCTTCCGGCGTCTCCTCGCTACGGTCATGTGAAATCGTTTTGCTCATTGCTATCTCCGTTTTCAAATGTAAATTCATTGCAAACCGAGGAACGACTTTCCGTTTATCAGGCCGTTGTAATCCCGAATGGATGTTATTATTATAGCATAGCGCAGCAAAGCCGCAACCCAAAAGGGTTTAACCACGCAGGCCACGAAGAAAAACTTACAAAAAAAGAAGTTTTTACAGGGTAATACTATATCGGTATGCCATTATTTTCTAACCCGGAAGGGGTGGCACTATTTTCGTTATTGCCATGTAGAGCGAAGAGGCTCTTCGCTCTACAACAGGCCCGAAGGGCTGAAAGAATATAGCCAGGGGTGAAGCCCCTGGTAAATGCAATAATATAACAAGCCCCGAAGGGGTGACAGAAAAGGATGTTTAATATGGCTGAAACACGCTCAAGGGCCGGCAGCCCGGTTCACCCTCATTTGACTAAAAAGTTCATCAAAGACCTTTGAAGCGGATTGTCCGCCGGGGCGGGTGTGCCGCTATCAACCTTCTTTTCCGCGGAAAAGACCAGGTAGCCATATTTCCCGTAGTGCGGCAGCTTGGCGCCTACGTTGTTAATTGCGGACGCCCCAATGCAAAAAAACAAGCCAACCCCCTTCCCTTTGCTTGTGGGATGTTTGACGGCCACGAACAGTGCGTCGCCGGTATTGCGGCCGGCTGTGTTGCCTGCCGTAAACTCCCCCTCTTTCAGGAGAAAGTTCTTTGGCACGTTTGCCAGGAAAGAGCCCGTCAGCTTGTTTTCCAGCCCGCCCAGCACGAACAGGCTTTTTTGCGCAGCCTCTGTTTCTGTAATTTCATTATCGGCCTTCACGAGTCCCTTGTCCCCCGCCAAAAGGCGAGCGAGCTTCTTGTATGCCTGCTGTGACGCCGCTTCGCCGCCGGTGGGGTACACAACAATTTTATTTTCATCGCCCAGGAGTGAATCGATGGTAGGCGGGATTTCTTCGGCGTAGAAACGCCTAAAAACCTCGCACTGCGGGTCTATCGTAATTTGCAAGGGCTGGGATTTTGTCTTGATCGACACGGCGCTAACCGGTTCCTTTATGTCAACAACGGTCATACTGTTTTCATTGTCCATTCCTATTTGGATCGGCAGCGGGAATTGGTATGGGGGTTTTCCCTGAATAATCTCTACCCGTGTCACCCAGCCGTCATCAGTCTTCTCCACCCCGGTCTTTCCCAGTTCAAGGAAGGGTGCGCCCTCTCTATTAACCCATTGATCAAAAAACCAGTTTAAATCCTTCCCGCAAACCCCTTCAAAGGTGCGTTGAATGTCTTTCCAACTGGCGCTCTGCCATATTTTATCCGCATAAAATTTTCTGAGCGAACGGTAGAACAGTTCATCTCCGACCATCCGCCGAAGGGAGTGGAACACCATGGCCGTCTTTCCATATCCGATTGCGCGGCTAGCTTGGTCGCTCCTGCTGAGAAAATGTTTTAGCGGGAAATCGTTTCGCCCTGTCACGTAACTGGTATATTTTCTGCATATATCCCTGCGATAGTCCTCCGCCTGTGCCTCGCCCTTAAGTTCTTTGTAGTGATAATCGGCCATGTAGGTGGTTAGCCCCTCGCACCAGTTTCCCTCAGATTCTTCCACAAAGACGGAGTTGCCCCACCAATTGTGCAAAATCTCGTGTCCCAGCGAGGTATCAACGATAAAGGGCAGCTTTACAACGGCGCTGCCCAGCAGGGTGTACGAAGGCATACCATATCCCGTTTGAAAGAAATTTTCCACGATGGCAAACTTTTTGTAGGGATAATCCCCCAGGAGTTTTTGATACATGTCCAGATACCGTTTTGTGGCGTTCAGATACGACTCCACCAAGCCTTGATCTTCGGGGAAAAAGTAGGCATACACCGCTATGCCGTTATGTTGCACAGACGTCACTTTGTATTTGCCTGCGACCAGATTACACCCATCGGACACGTTCTTTTCCTCCCAGGTGGAAAACGACTTCCCACCGGACACCCCTTTGTTAACAAGCGTACCCTCGGTTATTGCCTCATATTCACCGGGCGTTGTCACCGTCACCTTGAACGTTGCCAGGGAATCAGGCTCATCGGGATACCACAGGCACGCAGGGCTCAAATAAACACCGTCTTCTCCGATAATGCCGGTCGTATCACCGACGTCTTCTTTCTCCAGAGAATAGGGTGTTGCGGGCAGCACGCCTTCATATTCGACGGAGATCGTGACCGCCGGTAGCGCCCGTAGCTCTTGCGGTATGGAGATCTCCAGGCGCTGCGGACGCCGGGACATATCCGGATGAGCGGCAACGCCTTTTTCCGGCATAGCGTCCCGTACCTTAAAATCCAACTTGTCGTTCGAGGCTTTTACGGACAGGACGTGGAATGACTTATTGAGGAAACACGAAAACGTCTCCGCATCCGAGGCCTGTACAAGCACGTGGTCTATCGCCTTCAGCTTATGTTCCTTCAGAGACAGCTCCACCTCCAGATTATGACCTAAAATCCTTGTATTGCCCGCCGTCCCGGCTTGCAATTCAAACGTCGCCGCAATGGCAACGACACCCAACAAAAACGGCAGACACCTCCGACGAACCCAAGCCACCAGCATGTTGCATCCCCTTTTCCGGTTAATGATTGTTATACTTTGTTACAGCACTAAAAATGTTATCTGAGGATGTTTGTAATGTTCAATTCAGTTTTCATCCTGTAGAATAACTTTTGTAATTTGAGATAAAATATTTTTGATATCCGGCACAACATTACCCGTCAGCTCTGATTCGGTAATAGTGCCGTCATTTGCATGAAAATGGTGTGGATAAGTTTTTATTTTAGGGTAGTGAGGTGAATTATCCCATCTGATAATAGGCACATTACTAAAAAGTTGATACGAATACAAAATCTGTACTTGTGTTTTAACAAACCTTATCTCAAGCTTGTATTTCGAAGGGATTAGACGGCATCGCACCTTATAAATACCTCTTTCATGAATTTCATCGATGGTTTTTATTTCTACCCTTGATACAAGCCCGCTTTCTTTTAACGATAAAATAACTTCATGAAAGCTAAACGATTGATTCACGGGCAATAACCTCTTTTAATGCATCACTCCAAGCTTTTTTCATTTCTATTGCGCCATTCCACTCCATCCACGCATCTTCTAATTCAGGAGTTGCCTTGTTTTTCAGATCTCTTGAGAACGCATCAAAATCCTTTCCATATCTTCTTTGAAACATTCTTATACTTTTATCATAGGATTTTATTTTATTCTCAATATGCGTAACCACGATATCTTTCAGCGCCACGGCTTCATTTTTATACGCCCCTGAAAGGATCAATGGTTTAATTAAATGGGTAAGAATCTTTTCTGTTTTCATCTTACGGTATCTCCTCATAATGCGAACGCGTCGGAAAGGAAAGTTTTTCTGTTTCCTCACACAAAGCCACAAAGCCACGAAGACACAAAGATTTATCGCAAGGCATCTTTTTTTAATTCTTTGTGCCTCTGTGTCTTTGTGTGATTACTTCCCTTATGAGTAAAATAATTCTTTGCTGAAAATGTCGAAGTATTTCTTCTAAGACACTTTACGTTTAACTATGCTTTTGCGACTCAAATGATGGATTCTGTAACGGACGATGGATCTGTCAAAGGGCGTACAAAGGAAGGGGAGTTTTGTTTCGTTACCGTGATATTGTTAAATGCCAGAGAAGGGAGTTGAACCCTTACCCCCTGTGACGGGGACCAGATTTTGAGTCTGGCGTGTCTGCCAATTCCACCACTCTGGCACAAAATATTGGGCAACGGTATTCGCAAGTTGATGCGATACACATACGGCGCATATTATATACTATATTTGCCGTATTTCATCATTATTTTTCTATTTTTCAATCATCTCTACGTTTGTGCGTGGTACTGTTGCCGTGGAACCGTCAAGAAACTCCACATCAAGGGTACGCACCGTGGCCTCTGTCTCTATTGTGCAAGGGGAGAAGGGAAGGTTCTTTATCTTTCCGATCTTTCCAAAATGCGGCACACGGATGACCCTTACCGGGTCTCCGACGTCCATACCTCTGTCGATGGGCTTAGCGACCTCTTCACCGGATGACTTCTCTGTATAAGGGATAATAATTTCCGGTCTTACAACGCCTGCCCGAATCTGTGTGGCGCCGTTAATTGACGTCTTTGCGCCGGAACGGAATTTTAAGAGATCAAAGGTTCTTTGCGCCATGTGAATATTGCCGAACCCTTCCGTCATAATAAGGGTGATGCCAATTTCTTCTGAGCCGGTGATTGCCACGCCGAGGTCGTATCCGAGGAGTTTTCTCAAGTCTTCGTCGTCAAACCCGCCGGTAATGATGCCTTTGACCCCTATCTTTTGCGCCTTGCTAATCGCATCGTGCTGAATAAAAGCGCCGCCTACGATTATTTTATCTTTGTGTTCCGGCTTGATATGGTCGTTCGTTAGAATGTCGCCCGGCTTATCTACGGCAATAACAAGCTCACCGACGGCCTCGCCGCCAACCCCGAAGATGCCCTGGATGTAGGTGGCCAACGCCTCCATAACAACCCCTTCCTTCTCCATAACCTCAATAACGGCGCCGTCTATGTAGGCAAGCACCTGAATGGGTTTTGGAGGTTCTCTTAAGAGGACTTGTCCCGTCACCGTGGAAATGGTCTCGATGGTACCGGTAATCGGTGAATGCAAAACCGATTTCATCATTTTCATCCACGGCTTGGTCTCGGCGATGGGTTCATCCTTCCAGACGGAATCGCCTTCCTTCTTCAGCATGTACTCTTTGAGGTCTTTGGGCTGGATACCTAAACGATTAACGGCATTAATGGCCTGCACCTTACCGGGCAGATGCGCCCGCGCCACAACGTCCTCCGCCTTGAGGACGTCCCCTTTTTTTACGATAACGTCGCCAATCAAGGGAAGCGAGCGATGGCTCGTAACCACCTTCTTTTCTGATATGCGTAAGCCGGGTGTATATGCGTGGGTCATGGATATTTTTTAAAAAATGCAGGCCCCAAAGTGGCGAAATATCATAGTCCGGGGCAACGCCCTGGGTTTGGTGTTATCAACAAAACTGATTAACGTAAAATCGAATGTCGAATGATAAAAGACATCCCCTCGTTTTCGCAATTCTATCAGACACGGTATCCTTTGTGAAGAAGAAATTCCTGATGGTTAGGATTTCTTACCGCTCGTGTTATAAAGCGGCGACATCTCTCTCAACCGGTTTACGATGGAAGGCAGCTTTTCCAGAACGTATTGGACGTCGGCGTCCGAGTTGTTGATGCCCAGGCTGAAGAGTATGGTTCCCTGGGCGAGCGCGATATCCACGCCCGTGGCCATGATGACGTGCGACGCCTTCAGCGACCGCGACGTGCAGGCAGAACCGCTCGAAACGGCAATGCCCTGCATGTCTAAAAACAAGAGGACGGACTCGCCTTCAATAAATTCAATACACAAGCTAAGGTTCCCGGGGAGGCGGTTCGTTGGGTGGCCGTTGAGAAACACGTTGCCGACGGTTTTTAAGATGCCGTCTTGTAACCGATCCCTTAACTCCCTTACTTTATCTACCCGCTGCTGCATCTCTGCGTTTGCCAGTTCCGCCGCCTTGCCCATGCCGGCAATGCCGGTGATGTTTTCCGTACCCGCCCTGCGGCCGCCTTCCTGTACGCCTCCTTGTAATAAGGGAAGTATCCTCACCCCTTCTCTTAGATAAAGCGCGCCAATTCCCGAAGGTCCACCGAATTGATTGGCCGACATGCTTAATGCGTCCACCTGCGCCTCTGCAACGTTCACGGGCACCTGCCCCACGGCAGCAACCGCGTCCGTATGAAAAACAATGCCCTGTTCCCGTGTAATTGCGCCAATTTCTTTTATCGGTTGGATGGAGCCGATTTCCCCATTGGCGAACATAATAGACACCATCACCGTTGTGGGCTTGATTGCCTTTTTGACGTCATCTGGGTTCACCATTCCATGCTTGTCAACGGGAACATAGGTAACCGTGTACCCCGCCTTCTCCAGCGTCTTTAAGGGATTGAGGATTGAAAAGTGTTCGATTTCCGAGGTGATAATGTGATTGCCCTTTTTCTTATGAGACTCCAAAATCCCTTTCATGGCGAAGTTGTTGGCCTCCGTGCCGCTTGATGTAAATATTATCTCACCCGGTTTTGCGTTAATGAGCCTGGCGACCTGTCCTCTGGCCGTCAGGATTGCCTCGTTTGTCATCCTGCCGAATTGGTGAAGGTTGGATGGATTGCCAAACCCTTCTTTTAAAAAGGGGATCATGGCCTCAATGGCCTGTGGATGCATAGGGGCGCCCGATACATTGTCCATATATATTTTGTTCATAAAGAAAGTCCTTTTAAAAAAACATCATTGAAGTCATTTTGTATTTCTACCCATAGGGCAAGGCTTCAACCTTGCTCCTTTCTGTGTATGCACACCGTGCGAGGGATAATCCCCACGCAGCAAGATTGTTTTGAAATTTCTACACGGCATAAATTTGGCCTTCGGCGATATTTAGCAACGGAGTTGCAAGGTGCGCGTTGCCACTACGCATACGTCTGAATTTCCTACACGTCGTGCAGGGGTGGGCTCTCCGCAACGTACGAGGATGGTCTATTCGCTCTTCTTAAAACAAAACTTATCAATCATCTCAATAAGATGTTCCATGCTGGGCTTTGTTGTATATCCATCTGCCCTCATTTTTTCACATTTAAGCGCCATTTGCTCCGTTATCAGGGATGAAAATATTAAAACGGGAACGCTTTCCAGGCCAAGGTCAAACTTTATCCTCTTGCATAACGTCAGTCCATCCATTTGCGGCATTTCTATGTCTAAAATGGCCAGAGATATGAAATCGCTTATTTTGCGCCCTTCGACTTCTGCCTGTTTTTGCAGCGCCACTATCCCGTCGTAGGCCTCCTGGCCGTTTTCATAACCCGTTATATTGATATAACCGACAGACCGAAGCACTTTTGTCACATGAGATCTGATCGTATTGGAATCTTCGGCAAACAAAAGTTTAAATTTCTTACGCGCCTCTTCTATGTCGGCCTCAATAAGTTTTGGATTGGCTACCGGAGCGCCAAACCCTGCTGAAGGGATAATGTCCGACACAATACGCTCAAGATCAAGCATCATGACTTCCGTGCCTTTTATGTTTACAGAACTGGTAACGGGTAAAGAGTGTGCCCGAAGCATGACGCTCAGCGGTTGAATATTTTTCCACGATACACGGTGGATGCTATCAACTGCATCAATGATGAATCCCATGACAATACCGTTGAATTCGGTAATTACGACAATGCGCGTAGTCGTTAGCTTTTCTGCCTTGATAGCGAGATGCGCACGGAGGTCGATGAGCGGAACGGTCTTGCCGCGCAACAAGAATAACCCTTCTATGGAGGGATGTCTGCCCGGCGGCTTTGTAATGGTCAACTGGTCGTACTGGACAAACTCCTTAATCTTGACAACGTTTACACCAAAATGCTGGTTGCCAAGGATGAGCTCAGCAATTTCCGCCTCATTTGTTCCACTCTCCAGTAGTATATCATGTGCCATACTTAACCTCCTTGTTAATAAACAACATCCGTTTTGGGCGCAGTAAATACTGCACGTAGGGCAAGGCTGAAGCCTTGCCCCTCTCTAACCCCATAGTGCGCTGGGTGGATTAAGCAAAGCGTGTCCACCAGATTATGATCTTTCCGTTATTCCCCTGAATTGGAAATTCCTATACCATTTGAATTAGGCCCACGGCGGCTTTTTCGCCACTAAGACACGAAGCCACAAAGAAATACCTTGGTGTCTTAGTGCCTTTGTGGCAACTTTGAATTTCCTAAACATTGAATTAGGCCTACGGC